>BDTQ01000083.1 GCA_002898135.1 bacterium BMS3Bbin07 | reverse complement strand
AGACCCTACACGTGCCTTCAGGGCTGTCAGGTTTGCAGAGAGGTTTGGTTTCAGGATTAACAGGCATACTGAAAACCTCATAAAAACAGCCCTCAGACTGAACCTGTTTGAACGTGTCTCAGGCACGAGGATTTATGATGAGCATGTACTTACCTTCAAGGAGACCGATCCGGTGAGGGCGCTCAAAAGTCTTGCCGAATACGGCCTTCTGCAGGTTATCCACCCTGATCTCAGGTTTACCGAATCCCTTGAAGAGACCCTTGAGGCAGTGCATGAGAGCCTTACATGGTTTGACCTCCTATTTCTTGAGGAGGAGGTAGACCGTTCAAGGGTATACATAATGGGGCTCCTTACCGGTCTCGGTCCTGAGGAACGGAAGGCAGCACTTGAGAGGCTCTCAACACCCGCGAGGGATATGACGATAATCCTTGACGAGATGGAGAAGGCCCGGCAGGTTATAAAGGAGCTGAGGACTAAAGATCCGGTAAGGATTTACCATACCCTCAAGCCCCTCTCCCTTGAAACCCTGCTCTATACAATGGCCGTTTCAGGAGACCGGGAGATACAGAAGGCCATATCAAGGTATCTGCTTGAGCTGAGAAAGGTGAGGCCGGCACTCAGGGGAAGAGACCTTATGTCAATGGGTGTTGAGCCGGGGCCTCTTTATTCAGGGATATTTAATGCAATACTTGAGGAGAGGCTGAGGGGGAGGATCAAAAGCAGGGAGGAAGAGATCGAGTTTGTCAAGGATTTCCTGAGGGGGCAGGGATGATAACGGAGTTGCCTGATTTACTGAAGAATCACCTTCCCGAGGAGAGGATAAACAGTGAGACATTACACTCCTTCGACATTTCGGGGAGGACCTTCTACCGCCTGACAAAAGACCTCTCCGGTCTGCCCAGGGGCACTGTTTTCTGGGACGGCGGAATACTGCACGGCTATCAGAAGATCAAGAGGATTATACATCTTGAGCAGGGGATCAGACGGTATTTTAGAGGGCCATTCTACGTTGAAGAAAAGATGGACGGTTATAATGTAAGGGTCAGGAGGATAGGGGACGAGGTCTTTGCCTTTACAAGAGGGGGCTTTATTTGCCCCTTTACAACAGACAGGCTCCCTGACCTTCTTCCCCCGGGGTTTTTTGATGACTGCCCTGACCATACGCTCTGCGGTGAGGTGGTGGGGCCTGAAAATCCCTATAATTCAGAGACAGTCCCTTATATGAAAGAGGATATCGCCTTCTTTGCCTTTGACATCAAGGACCCCGGCGGCAAGAGCATCTCCATAGGGGAGAGATACAGGATTTATGAGAAGAAGGCCCTTCCATTTGTGAGGCACTGGGGACCATTTACAAACAGTGACAGTGACATAGAGGAGATCAAGACCATTGTCTTTGAGCTTGACCGGGAAGACAGGGAGGGGATAGTGATAAAATCAGTTGCCGAAGGAGAGGAGGTCAAGTATGTAACCCTCAGCTCCTGCATACGGGATATACACTCCACGTCACATCTCATGACTGAACTTCCCGCTGGTTTCTATATCCAGAGGTTAATCCGTATTGCCGCAATAACGTATGAGCACTCCCTCACCCTTGACGATACCGCAAGACTCTCGATTGCCGATGCCCTGATAGAACCACTTGGGGATACTGTTAGCAGGGTGGCCTCCGGAGAGAGCATAAAGGAGTTTTTCACTGTCCGGGTTAACAGGAAAGAGACCATGGATGCCCTGATGCTGCACCTTGGAAGAGCAGGGGTGAGTCTTCACCTGGTTTCAATCGAGAGGGCCGGGACCAGGTACAGGTGTGTCTTTTACAGGACATTTCCAAAGGGTACGAAGGATCTGAGGAGAAAACTCAGGGGTCACGCGTTTTATGATTGATGGAAAAACCTTTTGCCGTCCGGCGAATTAAATCCGGATATCAAGAAGCCGGGCTTTTTTAATGGAGCTGAGCAGGTAATCACGGAACTTCTCGGGAAAGAGCCATTTAATGCCGAGTTTTTCCGCCCATTTAATCACCCCCTGATCTGCTGTAACGAGCAGGGCATCCAGTTCCCTTGCAAGGAGGATGAGGTCTACATCCTCTTTCGAGTCAATTATCCCCTCTCTCAGCGCCTCCCTGTACTTTCTTCTCAATTCCTGAATGATCACCTTTTCCCCCTTGCTGCTCACCCCCCTGACTGCTGATTCCGCAACCCTGAGACCTTTATTAATCCGCTCTCTTATGTCCTCGATCAACTCGTAAAGCAGAAAGGCCGGGCAGCTCAATTCG
Source organism: bacterium BMS3Bbin07 (assembly GCA_002898135.1). Taxonomy (GTDB): domain Bacteria; phylum Nitrospirota; class Thermodesulfovibrionia; order Thermodesulfovibrionales; family JdFR-85; genus BMS3Bbin07. The sequence continues at coordinate 1,061 of BDTQ01000083.1, read as the reverse complement.
TATTTGTTGGGTGGTTTCTGATGCAGGACCACGAGGAGGTCGCCTGAGAGTTTATCCTTCTGTATAAAGTTCAGGAGCTCCCTGAAGATGGAAGGGGGCATATAGAACTCAAGTATCGGTACCTGTGCTGCCAGGAAGAGAAAACCCTCCAGGGCCTCGGTCGGCGTGTCGCCAAAGTACTTTCTTGCATCGGGGTTTACAAAGAGGCTTGTATCAAGGACCACCTTGCCGGGTCTGAAGCCCTCTAAACGTTGATGACCCCCTGCATGCTGACCGGTTTCTTTATCCCCGCTCTGCATCTGTAACCCTGCAGGTCTCATGGATATTAAAGTAATACGTGTTCCACCTTCCGCATGATGAGCACCTGCCGGCCCATTGCTCGGAGGTATGGCCGCACTTCAGGCAGCAGTAAGGTAACCTGAGCGTCATCTTCAGGTTCAGGGCTGACCCGAATTCCTCTGCAGCCTTTTCTGTCTGACCCCTCTTCAGGTATATCCCGCCCTTGATCCTTGCTATCTCGGGGAATGCATCAGGGTTCTCTATCCCCTGGATAATCTCAAGGGCATCATCAAGCATCTCAAGCCTGTAATAAAGCTTGGCGAGGAAGAATTTCAGGACATTGTCGGAGGGCCTTTCTGCAAGGCTGTTCTTGTAAAGCCTTATCAGTCGTGACGGCTCCCCTATATTGAGCAGCAGGTCTTCAAGCCGGGCAAGCACAATCATGGATTTGTATTGCTGATAAGTCTTTTCAAGATAATTTATGGCCTCTTCCGTATTATCCTCCTGTACCATCACCTCTGCAAGACCAAGATGGGCGGGGATAAAATCCTTGTTAAGCTTTATCACATTCCTGAAGGCTTTTTTTGCCTTCTCAAGCTCCCCTGCCTCAAGGCTCTCGCGTCCGTATTCATATTTATAGCCGACCAGCATCTGCTGTTCATGTTCGTCGCCGGATTGCTTGACAATGCCCTTCTGAAGGTATATCAGGTCGACCCAGCGTGCGAGACGTTCAAGTATCTCCCGCTTTCTGTAGAGTGCGGTTATATTCTGCGGGTCGTTCT
>BDTQ01000082.1 GCA_002898135.1 bacterium BMS3Bbin07 | reverse complement strand
CAAGCGTCAGGGCCTCGGTACTTGTAAGGTATTTTGTTTTATCAAGCCCCTTTATCGGCGGTATCCAGGGGTGTGCTCCCGTGGCGATGATCAGTTTAGCGGGTTGCAAGGTCTCCCTGCCCGTATCCACGGTAATCCTGTCCTTGCCGTCTCTCTTTACCATCGCATGCCCTTTAATGTAGCGCATCCCTTTATACGAGTCCAGAACCTCCTCGTATTTTTCCCTCCGCAATGTGGAGACGAGGGCGTCCTTCTGGGCAATGACCTTATTAAAATCAAGTGAACCGGGACGGGTATCTATGCCGTCAAAATTATGATGGAATCTCTGGTAATATGTCTGTGCAGCCCTTATAAGTGTCTTTGTCGGCACACATCCGATATTAACGCATGTGCCGCCAATGGTTGAATGCTCTACAATAGTAACCCCTGCCCCGAGTTCCCATGCCTTTATGGCAGCGGCAAACCCGGCAGAGCCCCCACCAATGATGACAATTTCCTGCAGCTTAACCCTCTTCATAGTCAACCCCCTCATTTTCTGTACCAGAAGTTTTTATGGACCGCTCACTTTCCGCTGTTAATGCCGGGGAGCACTTCGGCCCCATATCCGCTGTTCTTTATGGCCTTGATCATCTGTTCCACGGTTACCTTGTCCTTCTCGTACTGAACTGTCGCCGTCTTTTCCTTGTAACTCACGGCAACATTGATTACGCCCGGAAGCCTTTTTAAGGCAGCCTTGATAGTGGCCGGACAGGTAATGCATCTCATGCCCTCAATCTTCAGGGTAACCTTTTTTAAGTTGCCTTGAGCACTCCACGCATAGCCCGTGTAGACTACAGAGGAGAGCAGGAATACAAGGATAAAGACTGAACGGACCGTTTTACGGATTTGAATAGTGTTTTTCATCATTAAAAAACTCCTTCCTGGATTTAGTGAGCCATTTAGATAATGGCGGTTGTTTTTGCTACGCCAACAGAACAATCAGATAAGGAAGAACCAGGAGGAAGGCCACAACTGCAGTGGCAATCCAGAGTCCAGCCTTCTGAACCTTCTTTGTCCGGGGGTTGGCACACAGGCTGCCGGGTTCGCACTCCTCTTTCGGTTTTCTGTAGACACTATAAAATCCTGCAACAAGAAACCCGATAGTGAACAGGATAAAGACCGGCTTGTATGGTTCGAAAGCCGTCAGGTTTCCGATCCATGCGCCGCTGACACCAAGCATTACAAGGACAAATGGCCCCACGCAGCAAACAGAGGCCAGCAGGGCCGCAATAATCGCCATAGGGCCAAAGGAGGTGAATCGGCGTTTTGTCTTCCTCATGCCTTTGATGGTCCCTGCCTCTGCCGCAGGAGAATAGGCGTCCCCGGTTATTCCGTGAGAGTTGTCTTTCATGGCATCATCTCCTTTTATTACAGTCTGCAGCAGTTTTTTTCAACGCTCCCCCGTTAATGTACAGCGTCTCCAGGATTGGGCATTCACTTACCGGAGCACTGCCTTTGCATTTCATTGTCAGCGTTATCAGGGCTTTTTTCATTCCCATGAGCGTTTTAATCTTTTCTTCGATGTCTGTAATCTTTATCTCCGCCTTTTTCTGGAGGTCTCCGCAGGTTGTAGCAGGATCAAGCCTTAATGAGAGAAGTTCCTGTATCTCCCGGAGAGAGAATCCAAGCTCCTTGGCACTCTTGATGAATTGAATGCGGATTACCGCATCCTGCGTATACTGACGATAGCCGGATTCCCGACGGGAAGGCCTTGGTATCAGTCCACGCCGTTCATAATAACGGATTGTCTCAATATTCACTTCTGCCTTTTTTGCCAATTGTCCTATGGTCAAACTCTCCATCTCTATTACCTCCATAATAGAAGTATTATAAACCCTGTACCTAAGTACAGAGTCAAGTTTTTTTGACCCGGCTTCTGCGATAAGAGGTTTTATGCTCCCCGGTGCTGTTATATCACAGTATCCGGGTTTAAATATATCAGGGAACAAGCTTGACAAAACAGGATAGAAGAAACCATAATTCCACAGTTGTCAATATGAAAAAATCGCCCACCTGATGAGCTTGTTTATGCAAAGTGCTGTTATTATTGGTGCAACCTCCGGCATTGGAAGAGAATTGGCAAGAATTCTTTCCGAAAACAATTATGTTGTTGGAATTACGGGAAGAAGGACGCATCTGCTGAGTGAACTCCAGAACGAACTGCCCAACAAATCCTTTATCAAACACATTGATGTTTCCATACCTGACAAAGCAATGAGTCAACTCAAGGAACTCATTTCCGGGATGGGGGGAGTTGATCTTTGTATAATCAGTTCCGGTGTAGGCTTTATTAGCCCTGAGCTCCAATGGTCCCTGGAAAAAGAGGTTATTGACGTCAATGTTTCCGGCTTTGCAGCCATGGCGAATGTAGCCATGAATCACTTTTTTCAGAGAGGCTCTGGACATCTTGTTGCTATCTCATCAGTGGCAGCAATCAGAGGTGACGGAGATTCTCCTTCATATAATGCATCCAAGGCCTTTATTTCAAACTATATGGAAGGGTTACGCAAAAGGACCATAAAATTAAAATTGCCCATTGTGGTAACGGATATTCAACCTGGTTTTGTTGCCACTGCAATGGCAAAGGGTGACGGACTCTTCTGGGTTGCACCACCGCAGAAGGCAGCACTCCAGATATTTAATGCTATAAAAAAGAAAAAAAGACATGCGTATATCACCAGACGATGGAGGCTTATTGGGTGGTTATTAAAGGTTATGCCTGATTTTATCTATGATAGAATCTGATTCGTGAGGACTTGATAAAATAAAAGCGGGCAGGTTGCCAATAACCGTTTATCACCTGATTTTAAGTTTTATCAATAAGGGGATAGAGGATATTGTCTTCCCTGTATATTCTGTTTTTCAAGGCATTGAAAAGTTCGTTTGTTTCATTTATAAATTCCAGGGGGTTGCTTTCTATGGACGCTGGATTGGGCCATTTGTTGAGGTAGTTGTTGAAAACGGGTGTAATACCGCCTATTTCTTCAATAAATTGCCTTGCAACTTCCCTGATTTCCTTGTCGTTGCTTGCCAGTAATCTTGGATATAATGAATTATCCTCCATTGCAAGATGTACCTTTAGTGCCCCTGCTAATTTCGATAAAATCTTTCTTGCTTCCAGTGCGTTATTTTTCAGTTTCTGTTCGTAGAGATACCCGGACAGTTCATTTACCAGTTCCAGTATTTCTTCATGCTGTCTTCTGTACTCGTCTGTAATTAACATTGCTTTTCCTTTTATCGGTACTATTTCAAGTATAGCACAGAAAT
>BDTQ01000081.1 GCA_002898135.1 bacterium BMS3Bbin07 | reverse complement strand
AGCTGCCGGATCTATTGTGGCTAATGTGCCGAACTCGACATCAATTCCGCAATCACTCAGGTTTACCACCTTTACACAATCCGGCACCCCATCGCTGTTTGCGTCTGTATCATTATTGGGCAGCCTGTCGCCATCCGTGTCCTTGCATATGCCGAAGGTGTCCCCGTCATTAGCAGCGCTAATCGTGGTAAGATTATTGTCTCCGTCAAAATCAAATCCCATCAGGTATCTCTGATTTGCAGTATCAAAGACGATCAGATACTCCCTGTTCTCCTTTATCGCCATCGCCCTTGCAACCCTCATATTCTGGATCAGGTCCGTTGCGCAGGAGCGCACGCTATAATTTGACCTGAAACGCCCGATCTCCGGGGCGACCAGGGCAAGGGTCACAATGCCCATTATTGCTACCACGACAACAAGCTCAATTAATGTTACACCTTCAGTGTCTCTGAGGTATCTCTTCATCATACCATCTCCCTGTTATATTTCAACATCAATTGAGCAATTCCTGACTATATATATTCCTGATGAACTCTTAAAAAGTCTTTGATTGTCACCCCTGAACTAAATTCAGGGCAGGCTCTGGACTTGTTTCAGGGTCTCGCAACTTGTTGGTTTAGACTTAGGTTAACTTCTTCCTTAATTTTTTTTAATATAATAGCAAAAAAAGTGCCCAAAAATTTTCTCTTATGTTTCAAGGACTTTTATTCCAAAACAGAAAATTGTTATATAATCAGTTACCTAAATTGTGTAACTGACTACATAACCTGACTGACAGCCTCTCTCCTGGCCTGTGCTTTCACGGCCCAGAAAAGACCTCGTTCAGGGTTACTTTAAACCCCTTCAGAACCGTGGACTCAACCTCTCCCTTGCCTTCTGCCTTGCCTGTCAGTGTAAAACGGCCCTTTTCATTGAAGTATACCTCTACAGAGCCCATTTCAGGGTCAACAATCCAGTACTCCCGAACGCCGTATTTTTCATAAACCCTGAATTTTTTCCTTAAATCATAGTATGCGGTAGATGGTGAGAGTATCTCTACGACAAGGTCGGGCGCACCATAAATACCGTCGTCCTTTATTATCTCCTGTCTCTGTTTCTGGATAAATACAATATCCGGCTGGTATACGTTTTCGTTATCCAGGTATATATCAATTGGTGAATACAGGACTATGCCTTCTTTTCTCTCATCAACATATTTTGTGATGGTTTTAAATAAATTAGCTGATATTATCTGGTGTCTCGGGTTTGGTGCAGGGGTCATGACAAGCTCTCCTTCTATTAATTGGTAAGGTGCACCTTCGGGCAGGAGCTTGTAATCCTTGATGTTGTGAGACTTTTCCTTTAATGCCGGCATCCCCGTCTCCTTTAACCTGAATTGCGAAAGGATATAAGTTGGTTTTTTAATTTTACATGTTATTATAACACAAAAAGCAGGCTGGCAAGCTGACAGGCTAACAGGCTGACAAAGCTGGCAGGCTAACAAGCTGGCAAGCTGACAGGCTAACAAAGCTGGCTAACTGTATAGCAGACCTTTTCTGTTGTTCATCACCTGACTATATAGAGTCTGTGTATAAAGTCGAACAGTTGTCTTTTTCTGTCATTTCCCGAAAGCGTTCGGGGAATCGTTCTATAATAAGGATTCCCGACTCGCTCCACTTGCGGGAATGACAAATGACTGCACTTTATACACAGACTCTATCTATCCCCTGCTCTTTACACACCCACTGCCCCCTCTTTTTAGAGGGGAGTTCTATACCACTCCCTGCTTTCTCAAGGCTGTTTTTTGCCGGTTTGTTCTCCGCTCCCTTACCTCGTTCCGCTTCTCCCGGCAAGGCGGGGGAGGTCAAGGATTTTCCCCTCTATCAAGAGGGGATTAAGGGGTGTGTTTCCTTTTCTTTTTTCCTGATCGGGTATATAATGATAACTGGGTTCAGCATCTCAAAGAGAACCAAAACGGATAGATGCTGAAACAAGTTCAGCATGACAGTGAGGAGAGAAGGAGGTAAATGGAAATTCCCGGTAGAGATGTCCTTGTCTGGTTCGGACTCTGCCTTGTTGCCGGATATTATGGCGGGGTAATCGCCAACAGGCTGAGGCTTCCACGGGTGAGCGGCTATATATTTGCAGGTATTGTCATGAGCCCATCCGTTTTCCACATTCTCCCGGAATGGTTTATGAAGAGTTCCGAGCCTGTAGTCAACTTTTCCCTCGCAATAATAACCTGTCTTATCGGCGGGAGTCTCAAGTGGAATAATATCAAGCATCTGGGTAAAAGCATCCTGACCATTACCCTTGGTGAGGCAGAGCTCGCCTTCATATTAATGGTAACCGGCATATATTTTCTGCTGCCGCATCTTCTGGATATTTCGGGCTTTCAGGCCGGTTCCCCGATTATTATAGCCCTCCTCTTCGGCGCCCTTGCATCACCCACAGACCCGACGGCAACCCTTGCCGTAGTACACGAATACCATGCAAAGGGGAGGCTTACAACTACCGTTCTGGCTGTTGCAGCCCTTGACGATGCCCTTGGAATTATAAATTTCGGTATTGCCATGTCCGTGGTACTTTTCCTGATTTCTCCGGCAAGGGCAGACGTGAATATGGGAATGATGGTACTTGAGCCGTTATTAAAGATAGCATTCTCCGTAGGGCTTGGTTTCCTTGGGGGGTATCTGCTGAACCTTATGTTGAGGAAGGCGGAGAGGCCGGGGGCAATCATAGCGCTGACCACAGGGACGCTCCTGCTTACTTTCTCAATTGCCGGCGCCCTCGGTATAGACGAACTCCTGTCAACGATGTCCCTGGGCGTGCTGCTGACAAACATTTCACCCCATGCCGAGAAGATTTTTTCGATTATTGAGACCTATATCGAAGAGGTAATCTTTATTGCCTTTTTTGTTATATCAGGTGCACATGTTGATTTTTCCGTACTCTTCAGTTCATGGATGCTCGTTGTTGTCTATATAGCGATCAGGTTTATCGGCAAATATACGGGTGCGATGGCCGGAGGGCTGATTTCAAAGGCCCCTGCTTCGATTACGAAAAATCTCGGGTTTGCCCTTGTCCCTCAGGGTGGCATAGTGGTGGGGCTTGCACTTATGATGTACCAGACACCCGGACTTGAGGATGTGGGGAATATAATACTGAATGTAACAATCGGCGCCACTGCAATTCATGAAATTATTGGTCCACCCATTGCAAAGTTTTCCCTCAGGAGGGCAGGGGAACTCAAAGGAGGTGAGTGATGAAAAGGGTAGAGGATTTGCTTGGTTTG
>BDTQ01000080.1 GCA_002898135.1 bacterium BMS3Bbin07 | reverse complement strand
TGTACGAATCATTTTTACCCGGTGAATTAATGTGGTTTCTCGCAACCGTTGGGGAGAAGCCAAAAGAAAAATTCTCCATTCCCGACAATGTATGGGTGGAGATCGTATATAATTTTGCCTTGGCGTGTCACAGAAAATTGATGAGCCGGGAGCACATAATAAAGTCACTTACGCCTCTATATCTTGGCAAGGTAGCCTCTTTTGTGATAGAGACGTGGGAAAGCACGGCTGCGGAGGTAGAGCAGAGGCTGGAAGAACTCTGTATTGCCTTTGAAAAGGGAAAGCCCTATCTTGTTGAAAGGTGGGTTGAGGAGGAAAAAGAAAAGTGAATTTGAGCCGGAATAACGGTCAATCGGCAAAGACCATTAACGAATGATTAATTCAAGGAGGGTTTTTTATGGAAAACTTATTCGATAAAATCGTAACAGTACCTATGATGGACTGTTTCCAGAGGCTTATCGAATTCTTGCCAAACCTTCTCAGTTCTCTGGTTATATTCATTTTGGGATTCCTCTCCGGATGGATTATCAAGAGTGTAATCCAGAAGGTACTCGGGATATTAAATACAGACCGATTCTGTAAAAGGATGGGGATAACCCAGGTACTTGAAAAGGGTGGAATAAAGACACCCCCCTCAAAACTTCTGAGTCAGATATCCTTCTGGTTTGTGGTAATCCTTTTCTTTATAATGTCACTGTACACCCTGAAAATCCCGGCAATTGAGGACCTCCTCGAGAAATTCTTCCTCTATCTCCCCAATGTTTTTGTCTCTGCGCTACTTATTATAGTCGGTTATATACTCAGCAACTTTGCTGGAAGGGCAACACTGATAGCATCTGTAAATTCAGGAATAAAATTCTCGGGATTATTAAGCAAAACCGTCAAAACCATTGTCTTCCTGCTTGCCTTTACAATGGCCCTGGAGCAGCTCGGCATAGGCCACGATACAGTAATCGTTGCCTTCACGGTAATTTTCGGAGGAATCGTATTTGCCCTGTCACTTGCCTTCGGCCTTGGGGGAAAGGATGCGGCAAAGGAATATATAGAGAAGAAACTTAAGGGAGAGGCCGAAAAGGAAGACGACCTGAAGCATCTTTGAGGCTTCCCGGCTATTCTGCACACAGCAACCCAACCCGTTGTCCGGGCGGGTCAAAGGATTTCCCCTCTATCAAGAGGGGATTAAGGGGTGTGTTCCTTTTCTTTTTAGGCTCCTACTAACCCGATTACTATTCAGAGAAACTTATTCGGTCTGCAATATCAAGCATGGCAGATATAGAGATTTCCTGTTATCATTACAAAATGCATACTAACCAGCTAAATATTAGATGTCTCATAGTTGAATTGACATCTAATAAATCCATTCATTCGTTCGAGGAACTAAAGCAGGGAGTTGCATAAAGGGAAAGAATAGATAGATAAAATAGATAGATTTACTGTCACAATAATTACAACGAGAAAGTTTCTATCAAAAGAGGCAGAGAATTGAGAATTAAAATTAGAAATGAAGCCCATATTTTTGATCCTGCCCCTGTAGGCACAAACTGCTTTAAAAAACATAAGAGAAATCATGCTTCGCAAGAACCTTACCGGACAACGCTGACATTCTTTGATGTATTGACCCCTGGAATCAGCCACAGCATTTTTTGTATTTCTTTCCACTGCCGCAAGGACAGGGCTCGTTCCGGCCGACCTTGGGTTTATTGTAAACAAACGGCACTGGCCCTGAAGAGGAAATCTCTCCTTCCTCTTTCTCACTTGCCAGTTTCCTGTCTTCCTGGTCCCACCGTTCCTGCCTCGTAGAAATTTCATTTTCATCATAAAAATACAACCAATCCAGGGTATAATGCCATAAATCTTTTTCCGGTACAGCAAAAGCCTTTTCCACATCATTTTCATGGAAGGCTGCAGGGTAATACGCGTCTTTTTCGTTCAGTTCCTTCTCCACTCCGGCAAATAAAAAAAGGGATACTCTCAAGTCCTCTCTTTTAAAGTCCAAGAGTACATTCCCCACAAGTTGTCTCGTGTCTCTTTCTTCTTCGTTGTCTTCAAAAATGGAACTTAAAAACATAAAAACCTCTTCCTCAACTTCAGGATTCGTAATGGTGACTGCTGCAAGACTCTCCATAGCCGTTACTCTTGTATACCAGTCGGAAGTCTTATCCTTTGATATCAGCTTCAACCCTTCCATAGCCTGCACACCGACCTTGCCGAAGATTGACGGCAGTCTCTCTGCAACCCAATCGCAATCATATGCAATTGCAAACCGAAGGGCCTTAAGAAGCGGCAGAACACTCTCTTTACCTCCGATAGCACCAAGAATAAACGTAGCATGCACAACAGACCACCACTCAGGTAACTCTTTATTCCACGAGTAGACGTTGGATACAATTCCGGATAGCGGCTTGATCATCTGCTCCCCACGTCTCAAAAACTCATTCACAGCATCCATAGGCAAACGGTCCTCTTCAGTAAATAAAAGGGAGACCAGCCCTTCGTCATCCAATTCCTGATACTCCATAATACGTGCCCTCCTTAATAAAAAAAACAACTTAATTATAGCTACAAATTAACACGAATTGTCACAAATAATTGAACCACTGGAATATGGAGCATCCTGTTTTAACTGTCACCCTTGAAATAAATTCAGGCAGGAATTAGAGACACCGAAAGCGTTCGACAGTTATAAACAGATTCCATCTTCAGGTATTTACTCCTTACAGGACTTTATGATACTATATGAAGCCTTATAACTGTTTGTTTTTTAAGAAAATCCTTGCATGCCGGAGTGGCGGAATTGGTAGACGCAAGGGACTTAAAATCCCTCGGGGCATAGCCCCGTGCCGGTTCAAATCCGGCCTCCGGCACCATTTATACTGACACACTTATCAATTCGTCTTCACCCTTTACCCCTGCAATTATATAACCCTGACAACCTCTTCATAACTCGTCAACCCCTCGGCGGCCTTTATCAGCCCGTCCTGCCGGAAAGTGCGGTATGACTGTCTTCCCGCAATCTCTTTTAGTTCATTTGGCTGTGCCTTGGACAGAATGGCCTCGCGAAGCTCCTTGGAGGGGATAAGTAGTTCAAATAATGCAATCCGGTGATTGTACCCGGTCAGACCACCGTCTGGACATCCACGGCTTCGGAAGAGCCTCGGTCTCTGGGTCCCGGTGAGGGCCTGAATTTCTTCTGCCAGCTCTGTACGGGGATCGTAATCCTCGATACATTCCTGACAGAGCCGCCGGATAAGCC
>BDTQ01000079.1 GCA_002898135.1 bacterium BMS3Bbin07 | reverse complement strand
CTCCCTTTTGTATTGGTTATTAAAAAATATACCCCATAGGGGGTCACTCTTCCATCAAACACCTTGTAATTGACCAAGTCAAAATCCCCTTCATATCCTGGCAGGAAGATAATATCTTTACTCACATTTATCACCACACGCACTGCCTCATCCCTGTATTGTCTCACAATAGTCAGCAATCTCTTGTCAATATTGAGTGCTTTTCTGGTGCCGGCAGGGTGAAATGAGGATATTTCTTTTCGCACATAGAGTAGATGCAAGTATTCAGTGAACACTTGAGATCGGAGTGAACGAACGTCTGACAGGGCCCTGTCGATAACATCAAAAGGGATCTTCTCACGATTAATCATCCGCTTTATGCCCGTCTCCTCTACCCCCCTGTAATAGTTCCTGGAGCCTAACAAACTATGTATGTAGATGCCGGGAACACCCCTCAGCGCGAGCATAACAGCCTGCGATGCGATAAACCTCTTAACTGCAAGAGGATCGTTTGCCTGACCAGGGTCATTAATAGCATCGAAATAGCTGATGTTCAGCTCATATGGCACTTCTGCGCCGTCTTTTCGTTCGTATGATATCAAACCGCCATGTGTCTTTGCCATTTGTACCAGGCTTAAGAGTTCTTTACTGTCAAGTATACCCCTTGCGCCTGACAGCCCTATGCCGTCATGGGATGCAAGAAAGTCAAAAAACAGAAGATCCTGCCGGGTGTTGTTGGTCTCTTCCTGTATATACCGGGTATCATGCCGTGCAAAGGCGTCCAGCACAAGAGGGGGAAGGGAAAACTGATACACCATATTTGCCTCGTGTCCTTCACCAAAATAGGATATATTGTCCTTATACGGAAAATTAGCCTCTGTCAGGATAAGTGTGTATGGTGCAACGTACTCCATTATCCTCCGTAGGAGTTTAACAATTTGATGTGTTTTTGACAGGTTTACGCAACTTGTATGCAGTTCTTTCCATATATAGCCGACAGCATCCAGGCGTATAATCTCGGCCCCCTGAGAGAGGTAAAACAGGAATACATCAATTATCTCCAGAAGAACGGCAGGGTTTTTGTAGTTGAGGTCTATCTGGTCCGCACTAAAAGTAGTCCACAGATATTTCTTCCCCATGGCAGTATTGAATCCGGTGAACAAAGGGGTTTCACGGGGCCGGAACACCTCGGGCATTTCTATTTTATTGTCACTCACGATAAAATAATCCCTGTATCGCTCATCACCCTCCAGAAATCCCTTGAACCAGGCCGATTTACTTGATACATGATTCATAACCAGGTCAACCATCAAACGGTAGTCCTGCGCAATTTCCCGGATATCCCCCCAGGTCCCAAAACAGGGGTCCACCTCTTTATAATCTATGACCGCATATCCTCCGTCTGAACTGCTAGGGAGAAATGATAATATATGAACACCGATCACGGCATCCTTTACATGTTTCTTTAAGAAACGGTGAAGGGTGGAGAGGGGTTTTTCACCTGTCGAGTATATGGTATCGGGATAGGTAATGAGGACGGCGTCTTTTTCATTCAGCACAACATGATCGTTGTATTTTCTCCTTTTCTCAACAATTACCGCATTCTCTCCATATGCATCCATCAAGATTTTCAGGCTGGCTGAGAGTTCATGAGCCGCTTCTTTTGAATAAATGGTCCTTAAAATGACATTTATATGTTCCAGCGTCGATATCCGGGACATAGGGCTTAGACAACCTGATTTTGTGGATTGCCGCTGAAATATGCCTTGAGGTTTTCAGCGGTTGTTATCAGGATGCGGTCCATGGCTTCTCGTGTATTAAATGCATTGTGAGGCGTAAGGATTGCACGCTCCGAGCGCATGATGGAAAAACTCTCCATGGCCTCCTTCAGCGGGATGGCAGCCAGTTCATCACGTTTGAGAAATTCCTCTTCAATCCATACTTCTTCACCCTCAAAGGTATCCAGAGCTACTCCTCCCAATCTGCCTTTGCGCAGGGCGGCCGCCACAGCTTCGGTGTCAACCACCTTCCCCCGTGAAGTGTTTACAAGCAGTGCTGCGGGTTTGAAGAGCCGCAGTCTTTCTGCGTTAATCAGGTGATGGGTGGACGGCAGATAGGGCACATGCAGGCTGATGACGTCTGCCTGCTGCAATACCTTCTCCATATCCGTAAATACTACTCCGAATTTTTCGCTAAGAGCCTTATCCGGCCGGAGGTCATATGCAATGACCTTCATCCCAAAGGCCCACCCAAGCCTTGCCATGTGGGCACCGATACGGCCTGTCCCGACGAGGCCGAGGGTCTTTCCCTTGATATCCGTACCCATGAGCCCGGAGCGGCTAAAAATTCCCCTCTCTACCCGTTCAAACGTTGGTTTCAATTTGCGGGCCAGGGCTATGATCAGACCGAAGGCGTATTCGGCCACTGTATTATCGCCGTAAGAGGGGACATTGCATACCGTAATACCGCGGGCCTTGCAGGCATCCATATCAATATGGTCAAAGCCGGTGGACATGGTGGCAATCGTCTTTAGCCGGGGCAGCAGGTCTAGCAGTTCCTGTGTAATCCTAGATTGAATGAAGATCCCTATTCCTTCAGCGTCTTTTGCACTGTCGGCGGTGTGTGTATCCAGGGACTTCCGGTAAAAGCTCAACTCATATACCTTTTCTTTGCCAAAGGCCCGGGAGAGGGTGGTTTGCTCCTTCTCATCCACATCAAAAAAGGCCAGTTTCGTCATGAGATCTCCTCCTTTAAATCATTCTACAACTGATCCTTTCCCGCGATATAGGCCGCCAGTTCAAGTAATCGCCTTGAATACCCGTATTCATTATCATACCAGACCAGCACCTTGGCGACCCTGTCCAGAATCACCCTGGTAGACGGGGCATCCACGATTCCGGAGTGCGGATTACTGATAATATCTGCTGACACGATCTCATCGTCATTATAATCCAGGATTCCCTTAAGCGCTCCGTTGGCTGCATTTTTCAGGGCGGCGTTTACCGTCTCTACCGAGACATCCTTTTTCAGGTGCGCCACGATGTCTGTTATTGCGCCATCCGGGATTGGGGCCCTCACCGCAATGGCATCCATCTTGCCTTTCAGTTCCGGGATAACCAGGGCAGTGGCCTTTGCCGCTCCGGTTGAAGTAGGTATCAGAGAAACTGCCGCAGCACGGCCCCTTCGCCTCTTGCGTGCGGGACGGTCCACAATCGCCTGGCTGGCGGTGTATGCATGGATGGTTGTGGCCATAAGGTATT
>BDTQ01000078.1 GCA_002898135.1 bacterium BMS3Bbin07 | reverse complement strand
AAAGGGGGACAGTATAGTCCTTGAGCTTGAGAATAAAGAGGTTGAGATACCCTATAAAATTGTCTCAAAGGCAAGACTGGAGATAGAATTTTAATGAAAAAAGAGTTTTGTTACATCATTGAACAGATATGCAGGGAAAAGGCGATTCCAAAGGATGCTGTGCTCAAGGCGCTTGAGTCAGCTCTCTTAAGTGCCGTCAAAAAGAGGTTTAGCGGTAAAAGGAATGTGGAGTTACGCATTGACCCCGAGACGTGTGAGATTCATCTCTCGGTACTCAAGGATGTTGTTGAGGTGGTTAACAACCCGGAGGAAGAGATATCCCTTGAAGAGGCCCGGAAGATTGATCCGGAAAAGAATGTGGGTGATTATGTTGCCATCCCTTTAGAGCTGCACGATTTTGGCAGGATTGCTGCACAGACGGCAAAGCAGGTTATCGTTCAGAAGGTCAGAGAGGCAGAGCGGGAGATCGTTTATAACGAATTCAAGGATAAGGTCGGAAAGATTGTCAGTGGTGTTGTGACGCGTAAGGAGAGGGGTGTCTACTTTGTAAACCTCGGCAGGATTGAGGCCCAGCTTCCTTACAGGGAGACCCTGCCGGGTGAGAACCTGAAAAGGGGTGATGCTATCAGGGCCCTTGTGCTGGATGTCCGTGTTTCACCGAAGGGACCCGAGATACTCCTTAGCCGTACTTCACCGGATTTTGTTGCCGAGCTCTTCAGGACGGAAGTACCCGAGATAGATGATAAGATTGTAGTAATTGAAAATATAGTGCGGGAGCCTGGTGAGAGGACAAAGATTGCCGTTACGTCAAACGATCCCTCCATAGACCCGGTAGGGGCCTGTGTCGGAATGAAGGGTACCAGGGTTCAGGCCATTGTCAGGGAACTGAGGGGAGAGAGGATAGATATTATCCCCTGGAGTGATGACCCAAGGATGCTCATCTCAAGGGCTTTAAGCCCTGCTGCTGTTGACAGGATAGGAATAAATGAAGAGGACCGCACTGCCATGGTTGTTGTCAATGACCAGCAACTCTCCATTGCGATAGGAAAACGGGGTCAGAATGTCAGGCTTGCCATGAAGCTGACGGGCTGGGAGATTGATATAATCAGTGAGTCCGAATATTCGAAGATTAAACAGGATGAGGCTGAGTCTGTCTTTGGAGAGGCGATAGAGGAGAGCAGACTTGAGGGTGAAGACGAGGAAGAGAAGTCAACGGATTAAATAGATGTATTATGCTCAGGCAACGGTCAGGGGCGGGACTGTGTAGACGCAGGGTTTTTTATCCCGTCCGTTGCCTGTTTTAGATGTGCCTTCACATTCATGAATAAAGACCTCCATGATTATCCCGTCCAGTTTGTTAAGGGCATTGGTCCCGGAAAGGCAAAATTACTTGCAAGACTCGGAATAGAGACGGTAGCTGATGCCCTTTATCACATCCCCCACAGATACGAAGACAGAAGGTTGAACTGCAGGATTGCCGATCTCAAACATGAACTGCTTCAGTCAGTAACCGGCAAGGTCATCTCAACAGATATTATTAATACCTCCAGAAAGAGGATGAAGATATTTGAGCTTGTTATTGCTGATGAGACAGGCTTTCTGAGGGCGAAGTGGTTCAACCAGCCATATATGAAGAAACTCTTTTCCCCCGGCAGCACGGTTATCCTCAGCGGTATTGTCAGGAGGGACTCATATTCGGGAGCC
Organism: bacterium BMS3Bbin07; assembly: GCA_002898135.1. Lineage (GTDB taxonomy): Bacteria > Nitrospirota > Thermodesulfovibrionia > Thermodesulfovibrionales > JdFR-85 > BMS3Bbin07. The sequence continues at coordinate 1,516 of BDTQ01000078.1, read as the reverse complement.
GGATTTGAGATGCAGAATCCTGATTACGAGATTCCCGGCAGTGAGCAGGACCGGGACAGCATACATACATTAAGGATTGTGCCCATATACAGGACAACGGCAGGTCTTGGGCTAAGGTCACTCAGGACAATGATGTTCAACATAGTTGATGTTGCTTCTTCCCACCTTGCAGAGTATATGCCTGACGAGATTCTAAAGAGGTATGACCTGCTGCCGATCCAGGAGGTTTTTAAGCATATCCATTTCCCTCCGCCGGAAGCTGACCTGGATGATTTAAACAGGGGCGTGAGCGCCTACCACAGGAGGCTCTCATTTGAGGAATTTTTTCTGTTGCAGACAGGGCTTGCAGTCATAAAGAAGGGCAGGGGGGGAGAGAAGGGAATATCTTTCAGGGCAGGGGGCAAGCTGGTTAAAAGAGTGGATGAGATGCTTCCTTTCAGGCTTACCAATGCCCAGCAAAGGGTTTTTGCGGAGATACAGGCGGATATGCGGCGTCCGGGGCCGATGAACAGGCTCCTTCAGGGAGATGTGGGCTCCGGCAAGACCATAGTTGCACTAAAGGCGATGCTTGTGGCGGTTGAGTCAGGCTATCAGGCTGCACTCATGGCCCCCACAGAGATACTCTCCGAGCAGCACTACCTGAGTGTCCGCAGTCTCCTGGAGAAGCTGGAGCTGAGGTGTGTGCTCCTTACCGGCAGTAAGAAAGAAAGGCCCCTTCAGGAGATTGAGTCCGGAGATGTTCATATAATCATAGGCACGCATGCCCTGATTCAGGAGAATGTGAGGTTCCACAGGCTTGGCATGGTCGTTATTGATGAGCAGCACCGGTTTGGGGTTATGCAGCGGGCCATGCTGAGGAAAAAAGGTTTAAACCCTGATGTGCTCGTCATGACGGCTACGCCCATACCAAGGACATTATCCCTGACACTTTACGGAGACCTTGACTGCTCTGTAATTGATGAACTTCCACCCCGGAGAAAGCAGGTAATTACAAGGCTCTTCAGGGAGGGAGAGAAGAGAAAGCTGTATGGTTTGATCAGGTCCGAGATAAAGAAGGGCAGACAGGCATATATTGTCTACCCCCTGATAGAGGAGTCTGAAAAGATATTTTTAAGGTCGGCAATACCGGGAAAAGAGGCCTTTGAGAAGATATTTCCTGATTTCAGGACAGGCCTCATTCATGGACGGATGAAGCCGGATGAGCGTGAAGAGATAATGCACTCCTTCAAAAACGGAGAACTGGATATACTTGTAAGTACTACTGTTATTGAGGTTGGGGTGGATGTCCCCAATGCCTCTCTGATGCTGATTGTTCATGCAGAGAGGTTCGGACTCTCCCAGCTTCATCAACTGAGGGGCCGTGTGGGCAGGGGCACTCATCAGTCTTACTGTTTTTTACTGGCTTATGGTAAGCTTTCAGAGGAGGCTCAGAGGAGGCTTGATGTCATGGTCGGACATACCGACGGATTCAGGATTGCTGAAGAGGATTTTATGCTCAGGGGGCCGGGGGAGTTTT
>BDTQ01000077.1 GCA_002898135.1 bacterium BMS3Bbin07 | reverse complement strand
ACCAACCCTCCATATCTGGTTTATGCGGGTTATGACACATGCTGCACTCCATACCCACATTATGTTCTTCAGGATTGATGCCTTTGATCTTTGCCCTCTGGGTCTTTGGATAAAGGAGCTGGGCATGGCACCTGATACAGAGCGATCTGCTTTTGTTGACAACAAGCTTTGCGGGATCTTCAGGGTGGTCAATAGCAGGACCGTGGCAGTTTTCACACTGGATTATCTTGTGCTTTGAAGACATGATGGATACATACTTGTCTGAATGGCAATCCTTGCAGTACTTTCTCGTCTGATACTTTACCTTGAATGCCTTCCAGTCAGCCTCATTGCTCTTTCGATGATAGCCGTACATGAACCCTCTTTCCTGAATTCCAAAATCCGACGGAACAATAAGATATCTTGCGACAAGGATAAGTGCAACTACACCTATCACTACCCACAAGGGCCGCAACACATGACTACTCATAAACATGCCTCCTCTTGTTTTAATTATGTAAGTTTATAACTCAAATATCAGAAACTCTAACTGCTTTTTTACAGCTCAGCCCTGGGGGCCAATGAAAGTAAGCGGATCCCTGTATTCATGACATTGAGTACAGGTAGTTTTTGCCTGTTCCTTTGTTACCCTCCATGAATGCGGTAAATGGCATGTTTTACATTCAAGCCCCATTGTCTGGATATGCATCTTGTGTCTGCCCACATTCAGTATCCGGGGATGACAGTTCAGGCAAGTCCCATAGATCGGCATTATCTTTGCGTGAGGCTTATGGCACTTGTAACAGAAAAACTGCATTGGTGCATCCTTGGGAACATTAATCTTGACAGCCTTCTTGATCATTGCCTTGTCAGGCTGGAAGAACTGGACATCAATGGTATCATCTGCTATCAGTTCTTTTCTTACCGCTTCGGTTCCATGACAGAAAAGACACTTCTTTCGTCCGGGTCTCAGGTCTACTGTCCTGTCGGTATGGCAGTTCAGACATGCAAGTCCCTCCATTCCAACACCATGAACCTCCTTGCCCTGATGGCACCGGAGACAGAACCGTTCCTCCGGCGTAAACTTGTGCACTTCATACCCATGACACTTGGAGCACTCTATCTTTTCCATAAAGTAATGTTTTGCATGCATCCTGGAGTCGTTTATCTTTTTGGCATCCGGATACTTCTTGTCTTTCTCCCAATGACATTCAATGCAATACTTCCACGGGACTATTACCTTGCCGTGCCTTGGCGGAACACTCTTGGGCCTGCGGAGGACAAAAGTAATCAGGAGTCTGTTCTGCTCGGGAATGGTAAGATGATGACACTCATGACAGTTGATTCCGGTATGTTCACTCTTCTTCCAGGCATCATAGGCGGGTTTCATAAGATGACAGCTGATGCAGAACTTCGGGTTGTTCTGGGTGAAATCATAAAACTTGAAGGCTACTACACCACCACCGATAATTATTACGAGGAGCAGTACTGCAATAATTATCTTGCCCTTCAGGGTGAGGCTTTCTTTTACCCAACTGAGCCACTTCATCGCTTTCACCTCATAGGTCGTTGGTTTTCTGTTAGTGAGTCCCCGGCTTTTTATTATTTTTTTATTTAGGTTTTAGCCGGCGAGCATCACGACAGACGCTATATATCTTTCATCGCCTCGTACGCAGCCCCTATAGTTTTGTCAATATCCCGACCGGAATGTGCAAGTGAGATAAACCCTGCCTCAAACTGGCTTGGAGCAATATTCACCCCCCTTTTCAACATCCCCCTGAAGAACCTTGCAAAACTTTCAGTATCAGATAGTTTTGCAGTACTGTAATCATGGACATTCCTGTCTGTAAAATACGTACAGAACATGGTTCCAGCCCTGTAAAATCTGGTCTTTACACCCGCCCGCATTGAGGCATCCCTAAGACCTTCCTCCAATGCCCGGGCCTTTTCCTCCAGCCTCTCATACACCCCTTTTTTAGAGAGCGCCTTCAGTGTCTCTATACCCGCGGTCATGGCAAGGGGATTGCCTGAAAGAGTGCCTGCCTGATACACAGGTCCAACAGGTGAAATCTCTGACATAATCTCTGCCCTGCCCCCATAGGCGCCTACCGGCAGACCGCCACCTATAACCTTGCCAAGACACGTCATGTCGGGCTCTATGCCGTAGTATGCCTGGGCCCCTCCATAGGAGACCCTGAAACCCGTCATAACCTCATCAAAGATAAGAACAATCCCGAATTTTTTTGTAAGCCTCCTCAAGCCTTCAAGAAAACCCTTTTTCGGAAGGACACATCCCATATTGCCAACCACGGGCTCGATAATTACACAGGCTATATTCTTCCAGTCCTTCTCAATAACACCTTTTACAGTCTTAAGATCATTAAAGGGTACTGTCAGGGTATTCCTTGCATAAGACCCTGGAACACCAGGACTGTCCGGAACACCAAAGGTGGCTGCACCCGAACCTGCCTTTACCAAAAGGCCGTCGGCATGGCCGTGATAACATCCCTCAAACTTGACAACCTTGTCCCTTCCCGTAACCCCCCTGGCTACTCTGATTGCACTCATTGTTGCCTCAGTGCCCGAGTTTACCATCCTTACTTTATCCATAGAGGGATATGCCTTTAGAACCATCTCTGCAAGCTTTATTTCAAGGGCCGTTGGAGCCCCGTAACTTGTTCCCAACTCAACCGCTGCCTTCAATGCCCTGACCACCCCGCGATTGGCATGACCAAGTATCATCGGACCCCATGAGAGTACGTAATCTATATATACGTTACCATCCACATCACGGATCTTCGATCCCTTTGCTGAAGCTATGAAGAGAGGGCTGCCCCCAACAGCCTTAAAAGCCCTGACAGGACTATTGACGCCACCAGGGATAACTTTTTGTGCCTTTTTAAAGAGTTTTTTTGATTTATTTAATTTCTTCATAATTTCTTCATAATTTTTTTTGAAAATAGAAGTATTTTCAATGAGCCTCCTGAAGCCACATAAATCTATCACAACCATGCTGTTTTTGTCAAAAAAAAACCGCTCTAAAGCTATTTAAAACTCTAATAACTCTATATTACTTAAAGCCTGGTCACTCAAAAGTTCAACAAACAAAAGCATTACCCGGCATAGCAAAGCAATCGCAGCTTGCAGCCGAAAAATACAAATAAAATTACTCAAAAAACATTATCATTAATAATGA
>BDTQ01000076.1 GCA_002898135.1 bacterium BMS3Bbin07 | reverse complement strand
GATGAATAGACCAGGGAATTTTCCCGAAATGCGATTATGTGTTTCATTCCGGCATATAAATTAAGAAAACCTTCGCGGTTTTCCGAAGTGTCCACGTGATGTTTTTCCGTAGATTTGCTCAACACAAGTCCGCCTGAAATTACAGCGCGGCCCAGACTTAATTTCTTCTCCTTTTCAATCGTAGTCGTGGTGAACTGCTCAATACAGGTGCCACGCAATATGATCTCCATACGGCTGTAATCAACAACAAGACTCTCACCCTCTCTCGATTCAACACGCAGCTGCATATCATCAAGGAAAAAGCTTCTTGCTATAAAACGGTTGGAATCAGACTCAATCTCATCCTGGTGCAGAACAACCGCTCCAAAGCCTGCTGACCTGAGCTTGGCTGCTTTTTCATCTGCATATGCAGCCTCTGCATACACGGCAACAATAACAGGAAACCTTCCGGCAATACGTAAACGGGAGCCTGCCTCGTATTGTGTTGTGCCGATAATCCCGGCAAGAATTGCTGATGGGTTATCTTTATTTTCAGGTGTATTACGAATAGCAACGATATTCAAGGAATGGACCATCTCTTTTTATATCTCCCGGCAGGGTTTATCTAATCCGATCATGAATATATCATAAGCAATCAAGCCTTTATTTGCAACACGCAGGTGACAGGACACTGCTTTCTGAATTGCCTTCATGTACTCTGAGCGTGTACAGTTTAAACGATATGTTTTATAATATATATTGTCATAAAACGAATTCTATTTTATGAACACAGGAGAGAAAAGAAAATCCTATGGGTAATGCCTCGTATTATATATGGTTAATAGTCCTGCTTATCTATATTATCAGCCCACTGGACCTATTCCCGGGGTTCTTTGACGATCTTATCGCCATTGGGTTGTTATATTACTTATCTTACAGGAAGACGGCCCGGGGAAAACAGGGAACCTATTCACACAGCAATACCCGAGATAACTCCGGCAGTCAACACCACCATCAGCAGCAGGAGACCAGGCGACTAAGCCTGGAAGAAGCATACAGGACCCTGGGGGTCTCACCTGAGGCTTCATGGGATGAGATAAAGAAGGCATATAAAGAGAAGATTTCCAAATGTCACCCGGACAAGGTCAGCCATCTGAACGAAGAACTCCAGGAGAAGGCTGAGGAGTTGACACTCAGGCTTAATAATACCCTCGAAGTTATCAAAAAGAGTAATGGAAACAGGTCTCAGCACTAAACATTCCTCACGGATGCGCTCTGACCAATAGTGCAGCGAGAGTTAAAAAATCCGGTCAAGAGGTATAGTTAATGAACAGAATGAGAACTGACTTTGATGAAAGGTACAGGAAAGGAGACCTGCCATGGGATACCGGAAGACATGACAAAAACCTTGAGCTTGTTATAAGAGAAGAGCAAATAGCCCCCTGTCCTGCCCTGGAACTCGGTGCAGGAACCGGCAGTGATGCTATCTGGCTTGCACAGCAGGGTTTTAAAGTAACAGCATTGGACATGTCGCCGACTGCAATCGGCATAGCCCGCAAAAAGGCCGCAGCTGCCGGTGTAGAGGTTGAATTTATTGTTGCAGATATTCTCGGAGATGAAATACCTTCAGGTCCTTTTGGTTTCGTATTTGATCGTGGCTGTTTTCATACATTTGATCTTCCGGAGGAAAGATCACGTTTGGCTGAAATCGTATGGAGACACCTGAATCCCGGAGGTTACTGGTTCAGCCTCATTGCCAGCACCGACGGACCCAAACGGGAATCAGGACCACCGAGACGGTCTGCACTTGATATTGTATCGGCAGTAGAATCACTGTTTGAGATCATCTCCCTCAAGACCACATCTTTTGACTCAAAACTTCCTGAAGCACCCCGCTCCTGGGCATGCCTGATGCGAAAACGGGACAAGGTCCCAACAGACGATTAAAGAGCAGGACTGGTAGTGATATTACGGTCTCAAACAGGGTCTCTGTTTGACTTGGAATCCTCTGTATGGTTAATATTAATCCATGCAACATGCAGATTATGTACCACTCCATGTACACACAGAGTACAGCCTCCTGGATGGAGCAATAAAGATAAAGGAACTGATCGAGACGGCCACTGCCTACAACATGCCCGCAGTAGCCATCACGGATCATGGCAATATCTTTGGGGCTATTAAATTCTACAGCGCTGCCATAAAGGCCGGAATCAAGCCCATAATCGGTTGCGAGGTCTATGTTGCCCCTGACGGCAGGCTCAATAAAAAATCCTCGTCCTCCGGAGAGAATGCCTTTCACCTGATACTCCTTGCAAGGAACATGGACGGTTACAGAAACCTCGTCACGCTCGTGAGCAAGGCGTATCTTGAGGGTTTTTACTATAAACCAAGGATTGACGCAGACCTGCTCACTCAGTACAGCGGTGGTCTCATTGCACTCAGTTCCTGTCTGCACGGTGAAATACCGTATTATCTCTCCCAGGGCATGATTGATGAGGCAAGGGAGGTTGCACTGAGGTACAAAAACATCCTTGGCCCTGAAAACTTCTATCTGGAGATACAGGACAACGGAATTGAGGTCCAGTATGAAATAAACAGGAAGCTACAGGAACTCTCAAAAGAACTCCATATCGGCCTGGTAGCCACCAACGACTGTCACTATCTCAAAAAAGAGGACTCGAGGGCTCACGACATCCTCCTGTGCATACAGACAGGAAAGACCATTAATGCCCGCGAAAGGCTCAGGTTTGAAACCGACCAGCTCTATTTCAAAAGCCCCGAGGAGATGAAAGCATCCTTCAGTGAAACACCGGAGGCCATACTGAATACGCGGAAGATAGCGGAACGGTGCAACCTTGAATTCCAGCTTGACACGTTCCTCCTGCCGAGGTTTGAGGTCGAAAGGGGGATATGCCTGAGGATTATCTCAAAAAGCTTTCAGTGAAAGGTCTGCAGAGAAAGATTGGGACAGAACCGCCGGAGGTCTATCTTAAAAGGCTGGATTATGAGCTGAAAACGATCGAGAAGATGGGTTTTGCCTCCTATTTTCTTATTGTCTGGGACTTTATAAACTTTGCCCGTAACAGGGGCATACCCGTTGGCCCGGGCAGGGGTTCTGCAGCCGGCAGTCTCGTGGCCTATTGTCTGGACATTACCGAGATTGACCCGATTAAATACAAC
>BDTQ01000075.1 GCA_002898135.1 bacterium BMS3Bbin07 | reverse complement strand
GCCGGCTCTGAAAACTGTTTTCGGTATGTTCATTTAATTAACCCCTCCTGCTGATACAGCGTTTACCCCCTTTGTTGAGACGATCGTCCTAAAGATTGTCTGTGGGGTGCCCTCTTGAATAAGTTTAACAGTATTTCAGGTCAATTTCTACTAATATTTTGAAAGAATACCTTATCCTCAAATGGTTCCGCAGGTTTATTGTATAATAAAAAACCGGAACCAAAGATACAAAGTTTATTGGAAAGGAGAGGATTCATGAGCATACTTGACGGGATTATTGAGAAAAAGAGGGCAAGGCTTGATGAGTGCAGGGCAAAGACCCCGCTTGTTGAGATCAGGACAAGGGCCCTTGATGCACCTGTCCCCCGGGGGTTCTCCTCAGCCATAAGGAGACCCAAAGGGGAAAATTTACGGCTTATTGCCGAGATAAAGAAGGCATCACCCTCAAAGGGCTTGATACGGGTGAATTTCGACCCGGCAGGAATTGCCGCTGTCTATGAAGAGAGTGGGGCCTCTGCCATATCTGTACTTACCGAGGAGGATTTTTTTCAGGGCAGTCTTGAGTACATCCCCATTGTAAAAGAGTCTGCCGGACTGCCGGTGCTCAGGAAGGATTTTATCTTTGATGAGTATCAGGTTTACGAGGCCAGGGCCTGCGGAGCTGATGCGATCCTGCTTATAGCTGCAATGCTGAGCAGGTCACAGGCCGAAGAGCTCTTTCACCTTGCCGGAGAGCTTGGTCTCGCAGTCCTTTTCGAGGTTCATCACTGGAAAGAGCTTGACACTGCCCTCCTCATTGATGTCCCGGTCATCGGCATAAACAACCGTGACCTCAGGACACTGGATATTAACCTCAACACAACCCTGGAGCTTTTAAAGGATATTCCTGAAGGAAAGACCGTGGTAAGCGAGAGCGGGATAGAGAGACGCGAGGATGTGGATTTTCTTTCAAAAACACGCGTGGACGCACTGCTGATTGGCACAGCCTTCATGAAGGCAGAGGATATAGGACAGAAGGTTAAGGAACTTTTCGGATGAAGAGGGTATTTACGAAGTTAATCAAGCTGCGGCTGAAGAGCTAAACTCCAGGACCTGCTTCCCTGTTCTGGACGAGCAGCTTGGGGCCATCCTTGAAGAGGATTTCTATTTTATTGATCTGAATTACAGATGAAACTATTCCGATTCCAAACCTCGAATGGTTTATTATCTCGTTTTTTTCAAAACTTCCTTCTGTCCTGTATTTTTTGGCATTGGAAAGCTCAGTATCTGTTAATCGGGATATACACTCGTTGTAATCTATTTCCTGAACTTTAACTTTTTGAGGTGATTTTTTCGACTTTAACCGCTTTTTTTCAGATGGTTTAGCGCGGAAGTTGTGTAGTGAATCACAGGTATTACATTTAACCCTTTTGGGGGAGTTAGCGACCATGGCAACAATTGTATGGCCCAGCTCCAGCTTGCACTTTGTGCACCATGCCTCAATATTTCCGCCCGCTGTGTAATTATTTGTCATGTTTTTCTCTTTTAATCCTTTAAAATACCGACATGAAAGTTATTATTGTTACTGCAAAGCCGTTTAATCCTCTGTGTTACCGGTTACTTCAGGTGTCTCTTTAGATGATTCCGGCTCGGTCTTTGTCGTCTCCGGGCCTTCAGCTTCCTGAGGAGTATCCTTGGCGCTATTCTGGCGTCTCAGCCTTTTCTCTTCCTGTTTTTTCTGTCGTGACAATTCTTTTTTTCGCTTATTGTTCTTGTACATGGGAGAACGCATTACCATAGTTGCCTCACCTGAATTAATTAATTAATTTTTCTGTGCAGTAATTTACTAAACAGCAATTTACTGAACAGCGGTTATTATAGTGGAAATTCAACAACCTGAATACCAAAGAGTGTTCAAAAATCGAGAAGCAAGAAGATTTAGCGGCCTATTGAAAAAGCAGGCCCCGTTACCCAGGGCCTGCTTTCCGGATTTACAGTTTTTCGATGTTTGTTGCCTTAGGGCCCTTATCGCCTTCAACGACATCAAAGCTTACTACATCGCCTTCGGCCAGGCTCTTGAAACCATCGCCCTGAATCTCGGAATAGTGCGCAAAAACATCGGCACCATCATCCTGGGTTATGAAACCAAACCCCTTGGACTCGTTGAACCATTTTACCGTTCCGTTTGCCATACTGATTTACCTCCTTACTTAGTGCTTAATAAACCAAATCCCTGAGGAATCCAGTCCTTAATAAAAAAGGCCACAAAGCACAAAGTCTTTGTGGCCCTACTTGTGACAAAAACTCCTGAAACTTCCTTGTTCCTGAATGCTCTTAATTATTATTCCTGATAAAGAATGGCATCTTTTGTTCAGAAAAGTCAAGCGCCAATAACTTTCGGTATCAAATTACAGTAATTACTGATATTCCTCCTTATACCACTTGAGTGTTTTTTTCAGGGCATCCTGCCATGTATACTTTGGGGCAAACCCAAGTTCCTTTACGGCCTTGTCAATAGAAAGATGGAGACCTTTTCCGCTCATAAAGGCCATGGTTCTACATAGCGCCGGTTCCTTTTTTGTAAAACGCTGCCCAATTTCCATTAAAAAACCCATCGTCTTTGCAATTGAAAGGGGGATATTCTTTGCGGGCCTTTCATAATTCAGCCCATCAGCAATAAAATCAATGATATCCTTCATGGTTACCTTCTTGTCTGATGAAATATGATATATCTGTCCTGCAGCATTCCTGGATTTTACAGAAAGATAAAAGGCCTCAGCCACATCTTTGAGAGAAACAACGGATATAACAGCCTTTCCCCCCTGGATATAAGGCAATTGTTTTCTCTTCAGACCTTCAGCAAGCCCTATAACCATTGAATGGTCTCCACCCCCTTCCCCAATAAATATTCCGGGGCGAATAATTACTGTTTCCATCTTGCCCTCTCTCTGATGATTCTCCAGGAGTTCCTCAATTTTGATCAAAATGTTCTGGTGGGGCCAGAAGGTTAACGGTCTTCGAGGCAGGGATTCTTTTGCATCCTGCAGCCCAAAACCTAAAACCCCCGCTGCACCGGCAAAAAAAAATATTTGCACCCCTTTGGCAACACACCTTTCTATCAGCTCTTTTGTTGGTTCGTAATAGTATC
>BDTQ01000074.1 GCA_002898135.1 bacterium BMS3Bbin07 | reverse complement strand
AAAGATCGTTCCGGCGGATATGAGGCTCCTGGAGGCAGCCCGGCTAAAGACCGAAGAATCCGCACTGACAGGTGAATCCATTCCTGTAGAGAAGCACACAAACACCCTGCATGAGGAGAAGCCGCCGCTTGCGGACAGGAAGAATATGGTCTACCGGGGCACCTCCGTAACCTATGGCCGCGGGCTGGCAATGGTTGTAGCAACAGGCATGAATACGGAACTCGGCAGGATTGCCGCCATGCTTCAGGAAGAGGAAGAGGTAAAGACACCGCTTCAGAAGAGGCTTGCAAGGTTCGGACGGAAACTCGCCATCGGCATCCTTGCCATATGCGCCATAGTCTTTATAGCCGGTATCTTGAGAGGGGTCTCACCGGTGCTGATGCTGCTCACGGCCATCTCCCTGGCAGTTGCAGCAATCCCGGAGGCGCTCCCTGCTGTTGTAACTATCTCCCTTGCATTCGGGGCAAGGAAGATGGTCAGGCAGAATGCCCTGATAAGAAAACTCCCCGCAGTTGAAACCCTCGGCTCTGTTACATACATCTGCTCTGACAAGACAGGCACCCTCACCCAGAACCGGATGACTGTTGAGAAGATTTATGTTGACGGAAGACTTGCACATGTCTCTCCTTCAAACACAGCGGCCGGCCCCGGGGGGCAGCACAAACATACCGAATCCCCCCTGCATATGTTTTTTATCGCCTTGGCATTGAGTAACGACGCCGGGGCTGATGCCGGCAACAATATCATCGGCGACCCAACAGAGGCGGCCCTGTACTCCATTGCCAAAAGACACGGGTTTGACAAAAAAGAGCTGCAGAAAGATTTTCCGAGAGTTGCTGAAATCCCCTTTGACTCTGAAAGAAAGTGTATGACCACCTTTCACAGATGGAGTGACGGCAAATTCATATCCTTTACAAAGGGGGCGGTTGATGTACTGATCGAAAAATCCGGCAACATACTGACATCCGGGGGGTTAAAGGATATAGACGCAGCGGAAATCCTCGGGGTAAGTGAGCGGATGGCCGCAGAGGGGTTGAGGGTGCTGGGGATTGCCATGAGAGAATGGGAAAAACTCCCTGAAGATATATCACCTGAAAATGTTGAGACCGGGCTCACTGTTTTGGGCCTTACAGGTATGATGGACCCGCCAAGGGAAGAGGCAAAGGAGGCGGTCAGGCTCTGCAAGGCCGCCGGGATAATACCGGTAATGATAACAGGAGACCATCCGCTCACGGCAAAGACCATAGCAAAGAGGCTCGCCATCCTTGAAAACGACTCAACGGCGGTCATCACGGGCAGAGAGCTTGACGCCCTTTCCCTGGAGGAGTTTGAAGCACGGGTTGAGCAGATAAGGGTCTACGCAAGGGTGGCCCCTGAGCAGAAGTTAAAGATAGTCAAGGCCCTGCAGGACAGGGGTCAGTTCGTTGCCATGACAGGAGACGGCGTCAACGACGCACCTGCCCTGAAGAGGGCGGATATCGGCATTGCCATGGGGATAACAGGCACGGATGTCTCAAAAGAGGCAGCGCACATGATACTGCTTGACGACAATTTTGCAACCATTGTAAAGGCCGTCAGGGAAGGCAGAAAAATATACGACAACATAAGAAAATTCATCAAATACCTACTGGCAACGAATTCCGGAGAGGTATGGACACTTTTTCTTGCACCCTTCCTCGGCCTCCCCCTACCCCTCCTGCCCATCCACATCCTCTGGATTAATCTGATGACGGACGGCCTGCCTGCCCTTGCACTTTCGGTTGAACCTGAAGAAAAAGATGTTATGCAGAGGCCCCCGCGCCACCCAAAGGAGAGTATATTTGCTCATGGGCTCGGCATAAGCGCCCTGTGGACAGGCATCTTCATGGCTGCAATCACCCTGTCACTACAGGCATGGAGCATTAAAACCGATGCACACTGGCAGACCATGGTCTTCACAGTCCTCTGTCTGAGCCAGCTTGCCGGGGTCATGGCCATGAGGTCTGAAAAGGAGTCACTCTTTAAAATCGGCCTCTTCAGCAACATACCCCTGTTAGGCGCCGTACTTCTGAGTTTCATCCTGCAGATGGCAACTGTTTATTTACCGCCGCTCAACTCCATATTCAGGACAGAGCCATTATCACCAACCGAGCTCTTTATCACCCTGTCACTGTCATCAATGGTATTTTTTGCTGTTGAGCTTGAGAAACTGATAAAAAGGAGGTTTTGATTTACGGGACGGAAGTTATTAATCGACCACCCCGCCATATGGCAGGTTAGCCGTTTGTATCCCCACCCAGCCACCCTTTAGAATTGTCACCCCCTTATAAACAGTGAAAAAGATAGAGGATTTATGTGAAAATAGGGGCATTATGAGTACTGATCTGACATTTATTACGAATGAGTCGAATAGAAACCTTTTGGATCGGTTTGAAGTACTTATTAAAGATACTTTATTTTTTGACTGCCTTGTGGGTTACTTCTATTCCAGTGGGTTTCATGCCATCTATCAGTCGCTGGAAAACACAGAAAAAATCAGGATTCTGATTGGCATAAACACAAGCAGACAAACTCTCGAATTACTGGAAAGCGCCCAAAAACCCAAACGGCAACAAATTGATTTCTCTCATGCCGAAGCCAAGCAGGAAGTTGAAAAACTTGTTCAGAATGAAATGGAGGTTTCCGAGGACAATAGAAACGTTGAACAAGGCGTCCATAAATTTATAGAGTGGATTAGAAGCGGCAAGCTGGAAATCAGGGCTTATCCGTCACAGAATATCCACGCCAAACTCTATATTATGACCTTTAAGGAAGGCGACAGGGATACCGGCCGCGTCATCACAGGCTCCAGCAATTTCACACAGGCCGGGCTGGTCGACAATCTTGAATTCAACGTGGAACTTAAAAACAGCAGCGACTATGATTTTGCGAAAAATAAATTTGAGGAATTATGGAAAAACGCTGTAGATGTCAGCGAAAAATATGTTCAGACCATTCAGGACAAAACCTGGTTGTCTCAAAATATCACGCCTTATCAGCTATATCTGAAATTTCTCTATTAATATTTCAAAGATGAGCTCAGCCAGACAGATGAGGTATTCATACAATATCTGCCACAGGACTTTAAAAAACTTGAATATCAGGAGC
>BDTQ01000073.1 GCA_002898135.1 bacterium BMS3Bbin07 | reverse complement strand
GGACATGCCTTTTTTTATCTTTCTTACGGTAAGCAGCCGTGTCTTTATGCTCATAATAGGTTTTACTTTTACAGAAGAGTAGGGATTACAGCCATAAAGCAGAAGGCCGGGCCTGACAGCATCAAGGTATGACTCCGGTAATGTCATAATTGCAGCACTATTTGCAATATGGCAGACCGGCTTAATGCCTTTCTCCTGAAGGCAGGCCCTGATCTCTGAAAACCTCTCGATCTGACTCTCTGCAAGGGTCCTGTCAGCAAGGTCAGCATCGGAGAAATGACTCATCAGACCGGTTACCCTTATTCCCTCCAAAGAGGCAATTCCTGTCAACTCACGCTTGACATCCCCGGAATTGAACCCCAACCTCCCCATACCTGTGTCCACATTTACATGCACCTCTATTTCCCTCTTCTGTTTGACGCCAAGGGCTGAAAGAGCCATTGCAGACTCCATACTGTTAATAACAGGGATGAGTCCGTATTTTAGTATATCTTCAGATATCTCGGGGTCAAAGAGCACAATAACCGGATTGTTTATGCCTGCTTTACGCAGTTCAACTGCCTCGGAGATATATGCAACTGCAAGGGTGTTTATTCCACAATGGATCAATCTTCTTGATATTTCTACTGCCCCATGCCCATAGGCATCTGCCTTTACCACCGGAAAGATGGGTCTGTCAATAACCCTCCCCTTAATCAGGTCAAGATTATACGACAAATTATCAAGATTAATCTCTACTACAGGTCCTCTATGCATATTTGGCATCAGACATTCTGTTTCTGATCTTCTTTTTCCGTCTTCTTTTCTGCCGTAGTCTTTTCAGACGATTCCTCTACAGGTTTTTTAGGGGTCACGTCTATCTCGTCAGGCTCGTTTGTTGCCTTCTTGAAATTCTTTATCGCCTGTCCAATCCCCTTGCCTAATTCGGGCAACCTCGACGCTCCGAAAAGGATGACTACAATAATCAATACAATTATCAACTCCTGCATCCCTAACCCAAACATATCCTTCCTCCTATAAATTTATTAAAATCCCCGATTGTATTTATATTAACAAAACTGACACCTTCAGGGTCTATTTTTTTAATCTCTTCCTCTTCGACTATATGGGCATTGAGGTCTCTGATAAACCTTTGAAGCCCGGTCGCCCCTTCTCTCAGATGATTTTCAAGGGGATGTAAAATATCCTTACTATATATTCCCAGGAGCGGGTGGAGGCTTTCCCTGAATGAGCAGACAACCATGTCGGCGTTCACGGCAATACCTGAAAGGTATCTTATCAGGGAGGGATTCAGGAAAGGCATATCACAGGCAGCGACAAATATCCTGTCAGAGGTTGCATTAACAAGGGCTGAAAAAATACCTCCCATAGGCCCTCTTGAGGGAAACAGATCACCGATCATCCTTTCTCCTGAAAAAAAGTAATATTCAGGGGTGTTTGTACTTATAATAACCTCTCCAAAAATCTCCCTGAAGAGCCTCAGCGTCCTGTCAATGATGCGTTCCCCTCCCACCCTGAGCAATCCCTTGTTTACAGGAAATCTCCTGTTGTCACCACCGGCAAGTATAACACCCGTTATATCGGTCATTTATCCATAGTCCTTATTCTGCAAAAGATGCTCCATATTATAGAAAAAACAACCGTTATTATGACATTGATATATTAACAAACCCTCAATCTGCAAAATTAAACTTGCCACGGGAGGGTGTTTTCTGTTATAAATTAATAAGGGCTGATTATACCTGCCCTGCTGGTGATTTAAGATGGAAAAGTTGATCCCGCAAATTAGATCTTTAGGGAGCCGAGGTAAGGGATGTGGTGTGCATACCCCGTTAATCACGGGGGAGCCTAAACACCCTTCAGGGCACCCACCTTATTTAAGGGGATCTAATCTTTCATCTACACCGCAGGGTGGGTTATTAATACTTGATTACAGGAAAATACGTGAAATTATTATACGAAAAGGCCTGGTTTCTCATTTATTCTCTCATTTTCGAATAATAATCAATGCAATAATTATTATGGTATTTAATACTTTTGGAGGCAAGATAGATAAATATAGAGGTTTTCCGATCCCGGTACTCGGGGTAATCTGTTCTCGATATAGTGAATATAGAGTCAACACCAGATCATCCTGTCAGAGTACTGCCTTATTGGAACCTGTGCATATAAAGCAAACCTCCTGACCCTCCGGAAGTATTATCCCCGTAATAATCGAAAAGCGTCCGTATCAGTGATCAGTATAAGCAAACGGCCTGTTGTATACGCCAGGCCTGAACATTAATTGACTACTGCACACTGTATGCAGAGACGGGTAATTAAAAATGGAACTTTTCTTGACAGAACAGCGAAATAAACCACTTGCGTGGCGGATGATGCCGGCATCACTTCAGGAGTTTGTGGGACAGGAAGACCTGCTTGGTACAGGTGGACCTTTGAGAAGGCTGATCGAGGAAGACAGGATAGTCTCCCTGATTCTCTACGGGCCTCCCGGAACAGGCAAGACCGCCATAGCAAGGATTATTGCTAAAAAGACAGAGGCGCGTTTCGTCTCCCTTAATGCCGTCACTGCAGGGGTTAAGGATATCCGCAATGCTATCGCCTATTCTGGCTCGGGCAGGACTATACTCTTTATCGACGAGATTCACAGGTTTAACCGTCTTCAGCAGGACGCACTCCTCCCACATGTAGAATCAGGGGAGATAACCCTTATAGGGGCATCCACCCAGAATCCGTTCTTCGCCCTTGTACCTGCCCTTGCCTCAAGATCAACCATATTTGAGTTTAATCCCCTCGCACCTGAGGATATAAAACTACTGATCAGGCACGCACTTGCCTCTGAAAAGGGACTTGGTAAATACAGGGTTGAAATGGATGAAAGGGCAATGGATTACATTGCCGTCCGCTGTTCAGGGGATGCCAGGAAGGCGCTTAATATGCTCGAATTATCCTTTCTCACAGCATGCACCCCCTCCTCAAGCAAAGTCACCATTACGGTTGAAGGACTGAAAAAATCCCTCCAGCAAAAGAGCTTTTACTATGATGAGGACCTGCATTACGACATTATTTCCGCATTTATCTAGAGTATGCG
>BDTQ01000072.1 GCA_002898135.1 bacterium BMS3Bbin07 | reverse complement strand
CGACCATGTCTTTCGTGCCCCTGTTGGGCAGGTGCCATTTGCCGTCGCTATTCGTTGCAGAGATGAGCCTTGCACTGTCGCCATCCTTGAAACCCTGACTTGCAGCAGTCCCTGCATTGATGAGAATGTAGTTCTCGGGCAGTATTGTACTCATCCAGTAGTTCATCGGCAGCGTCCTTGACTGGCCGCCGAGGATATCCTTATATGTTATCAACTGGAGCGGAAATCCCCTGTCGTCTATTACATTGCCGCCGGCATCTTTGGTAGGTTCATAGACAGCAATGCCTGAGAACCTCTTACCGGTCAGGGAATGTCTCTGCACAGCCACTGGCTCTGCATAGAGATCTATCTGTTTTCCGAACTTATGAACGAGCATTCCCGGTTTTACGAACGCTGCCTTCCAGTCTTCCCATCTTCCTCCCCTGTTCAGGAAGCTGACCACTTTTCTCCAGTTGTCGGGACCTGCCGCCTTCTCCCACATAGACAGGTCAAATATGGTTCTCTTCAGGTGTCTCCTTGCGTGGATGAAGAGCTTCATTTCGTTCCTTGATGCATCGGGTAGTGCCTGACCCTTCTTGTCACCCCACGCGAGGTTGGCAGCTAATTTGAGGAACCAGTCTTCGGGTCTGGTAAAGTCGAGACCCTTGCCAAGGCCGTTCCTTCCAAAACCACTGAGTCCAAGTCTTTCGGCGATAGCAAGCATCACTGCCTCCATCGAGCAGTGCTGCTTTTCGCCATAGACCTCCACCACCTCTGTCAACGGAGTAATGGTCGGCTGACGGAATTTAGACGCCTCCTGAGGCACATCCGGTGTTGTGTGCGGGGTACCCCATCTCTCCCATACCGCGACATCGGGGAATACATAATCGGCATACATGCTGCTCTCACCTATCACAATATCCGTGGTAAAGACAAGAGGGATTATATCAGGATTTGCAAGAACCTTTACCTGTTGATTTGCAGCGGGAATGGAAAGCGCCGGCGTACCTTTGTTTATCCAGAGCGCCTTTATATTGTATGGATAGCCTTCTGCTGCCGATGGGATAACCTCCTGATAGATATTCCCGGTAAACGGGAACCACGGCCTCTTTGCAGGATACCCTTTAAAGAGGGTCGAATCCTCGTATCTGGACTTTTCCCTTGTCAGTGCGTGACCAAAGGCATGGAGTTTGTCAGGATGCATCTTTTTGAAATAAAACGGCTTCTTCAGTTTGGAACCGTCCTCATGCCAATGACCTCCGCCTTTACTGAGTCCACCCTTATGGTCGAGACTTCCTATCAATATATTCAGCGCAATGACGGCCTGCCCGTTGTAGTATCCACTGGTGTGCTGGACAACCCCGCGATACATATCCACCGCAGCCTTCTTGCCGTGAGATGTAAACTCTCCTGCAACATCGACGATATCATTAACAGGCACTCCACAGATACCGGACCACTCCGCCAAACTCCTTGAAAATGCCTCATCCTTGAGGATGGTAAATGCCGTTTTTACCTTTATCCCATTAATTTCGCCCGAGTAATCGAGGGTTCCGGAAACTGCGCTTTTGCCAACCGGCACGGGTTTTCCATTGCTTATAACGACAAGCTCTTTCCCTCCGATTCCTGCCTCGGATGCCCGCAGGAGCTTGCCGGGTCCGTCCTTTTCAATCTTTACAAGATGGGTTACATTCGACCATGAGGACTCACCGGCAGCCTTTGCAGCAGCCTTGTTTGCAGGGGACAGGAACTTCTCATCATATCGCCTGTGCTCAATTATCCATCTTATCATGGCAAGCGCCAAAGCCGCATCCGTGCCAGGCTTGACCGGCAGCCACTTCCATGCCTTTGCAGCAGACTTACTCATCCTCGGGTCAATAACCGCCACCTTGAGCCTTCCTGTGGCGAGACCTTCCGTGACCCTTTCAGTCATGGTTGGCGGGCCAAAATTTGCCTCGACAAAACCAGTGCCGAAGTAGATGATGAATTCGGAATTCAAGGCATCCGGTTTCATGTGTTCAGATTTCGGTTTGCCCCATTTTCCGTTCTTGTACTGCCTTGTTGCCTGTTTATAGGCAATATGATGGGATTGTTCGCAAATGGCTGTATGTTCATAGAAGTTGACCGAACAGAAGCCGCCCTTAAGAAACCTCTTTGCAAGCTCTTTTCTTCCGTGTTCGATACGGCCGAACTGCAGAACGAACTGGTTGTTAACAGGGCCGAGATCAGGATGGTCGGGGTCGATAAGGACATCGAGATGATCCCTGTATTTCTTTTTGAAGTCAGCCACCGACATCTTACCCTTTGCCACTGTCCCGGCATCCTTTGCCATATTCTTTGAAAAATTTGAATCACTCAGTTTGTATAGATCCTTAAGACCGGGAACATAGCGGTTTTCACCAATATCCTTGAAGTGGCGGCCTCCGTTTACTATCTCATCGATGGCATGGTCAAAGGATAGCGTCTTCCACTTATTTGAACCCCTTGGACCGTTCCGCTTAAGTACCTTTACTATCCTGTACGGGTCGTAGAGGCTCTGAATGCCTGCCTGTCCCTTGGGGCAGATCTTTGCATCTATTTTTGCGGCGGGCCAGGGTGAGGTGTGCTGCTTCAGATTGGGTATCATGTTCTGTGCTGAGTATGGATTACCATCGATCTTTACCGCCACACCATCAAGTATCTTTACCTTGATCGGACAGGCAGTGTGACATTGGAGGCATACGGAATAGATGACATTCTTTGCATCGGCAAGTGGATAACCTCCACCTGAAGCTGCTTCTGCATTCTTCAGTAAACCGAAGGCACCTTCCATCTTGCTCATCAAGATAGCAGATCCACCAAGAAGAGCCCCTGTCTTCAGTAAGTTCCTTCTTGTAACCTCCTTCTCCGGGAGTGACTTTATCATATCCGCTATCTTACATATCTTGTCTTTTTCAGCCATTTTTCATCTCCTCCTTACTGGTGGCATGCCTGGCATGTAGCCGATGTGCTTGTTGCAATATTAGCCCTGTCCTTATAACCGATATAGTAAACACGGGGTTTAGTCCCAAGCTTTGCTTTTGGATTCCATACATCCTCTTTCTTGATAAGTTCAGA
>BDTQ01000071.1 GCA_002898135.1 bacterium BMS3Bbin07 | reverse complement strand
TTTTTTAGATCATCGTACGTCAAATCATCCCACCAAACATGGAAATCCCTAAGAGGATCATCTTTCAAAACATCATCTCTCAAAGCTTTCCTGAATTCAATCATAGTTTATTACACATAACAACAAACATAAGAACTATTTGTTCCTCCCCAAATTTCCTTACATTACACTATATCACTATAGCACACTGTAGAAGCACATGCAACTATAACCGGCTATTTTACATGGGGAAAATTATTGTTTTTTGTACTTATGCTGCAACATCGGGAAAGACGCAATGCGTATAATCCATGTCAATTCCATTAGGAGTGAATCCGGGTTGACGGACCGGGAAATCCGGAGACAAGGGGTGGGCTTTTCTACAGAAGAGACACCTAAATGAGCAGGTTTCTCAGGAATATGATTATCGGGAATATTACGTAATCAGTTATCCTGAAAAAAATGAGGGCAAGGAGGATAAAAAACCCGTAGGGTTCAATGCGGCTGTAAGCTATTGCCTGTCTTACGGGCAGAAGCCCCATCAGTATCTTGCTTCCGTCCAGTGGGGGAATGGGGATTAAATTGAATACGGCAAGTCCTATGTTCAATACCACGCTCATCTGCAGCATCATAGCAACGGGAAGAAGTATCTTCCTTATCAGCAGGGGCTCTGTTACAGGCAGCATCAGCATCAGCTTGTAAAGGATTGCCGAGACTACTGCCAGTGCCATATTTGCGGCAGGCCCTGCTATTGAAACCCACATCATGTCCCTTTTTGGATCCCTTAAATTATACGGATTAACAGGGACTGGCTTTGCCCAGCCTATCATGCGGGTAACGAGAAAGACCAGGGTGCCAAGAGGGTCAAGGTGTTTTAAGGGGTTTAATGTCAGTCTTCCGGCATCCTTGGCAGTGTGGTCTCCGAGCCTGTAGGCCACATACCCATGGGCGAGTTCATGGAATGTAACCGCCAGCAGTATCGGCACAGCCATAAGAATGACCTGTCTTATAATCTCAACAATATCCATTTATAAAGTACAGCTTAACAGTACAGCTATTTTTGACAGGATTAACAGGATAACGCAGAGCGCATGGCGCAACGCGTTAAGAGTCCCATGTCCTGCACGCTATGCATCTTATCTTTGAACACTATGCTCTATGTGCCCTCTACTCCGCAACTCCAAAACTCCCTGACTCTCTGCTATCATATTCATAGAGAACTGTTAAAAGAACAGAAGTATTTACTGTGAACCGATGCCTTTGTGCGAATTGGGTTTAAATTGGATGGAGTCTCCGGTCGATTACTGTCCTTGCCTCAACCAGGGGGTCTATAAAAGCGCTCTCCATATCGTGGTCGATATCCCTCCTGTTTGAGAGGTAGGTTATCCTGTCCTGCATCCTGGCACGGAGGTATTCAAGGTATTCATTATCTTTTGCGGGCTTGTACTTTTTGTCATAATCAGCGCCAAAGAGTTCCTTGCCGTTTTTTGGTACCTGCAATCCCTGAAAAGACTTCCAGTCCTTCCACTCAATGTTCTCCCTTACAAGTTCCGTTACGATCTTCAGAGAGAGTTCCTTGGGAATATCCGTTAGACTTTCAGGCATTCCAAAGGCATATGTATTCATGATATAACACTCTGTACCCATCTTGAAGAGCTTTTTGAACTGCTGGCAATCCCAGATAAGCGGGTGAACACTGAAGGGATTTGCAAATGGTTCTATAACAAGCTTTTTCAACTCCTTTGGGTCTACGTTTTCAACCCCCTTTGCCCGCATGGTGGAGAGGGATGCGCCCATTGTAACGGCAAGCCCTACTGACTTTACCCTGCATATCGGGGGCAGGCTCGGGTCTTTCTGCAGCCAGATAACCTTGCCGGGCTTTTCACAGGCATTGTCGTGGTTGAACATATCGCGTGATTTTATACAACGGCCGTTACGGTTCCTTACGTCATAGGGAACGAGTCTTTTGGCGCCGTCCGGCAGCATGGTTACAGCCACGTTCTGGGCAGTATAAAAATACTTTATCTGGGGATCACGGAATTCAACTGAGTCTGTCTTGTCAAAGAGGCTCGGTTCAAGGGAAACAGATACATTGTTGTCAAGGTCTATGAGGAAGGCATCATCGTGAATAACCGTCACCTTCTCGGACTTCGTGAGGGTTCCGGCATGATCATGACTGTTTGTTATGGATGATTTTCCTGATCCCGAAAGCCCGAAAACCGCTACCGGAGGTTTGTCGCCGATCTTCTTGATGCCCCCGTGGCAGGCCACCATATTGTGCCTTACACCACAGCTCCAGGCAAGTGTAAGGGTTGCCTTCTTCCTTTCCCCGAAATAACGCATACCAAGTATTGCCACGCAGTTCTCGGCCTCGTCCACGATCACGAGCCCGTCGGGGAAATCCGGATGGCTCCATTCAGGGTCTGCAAAGACCAGGATGTCCGGCTCATCAAGCAGCCGTGATTCTTTAAAAAGCTTTATCCATGGCTCCATCCAGGGGGTAAAGTTCAGGCCCCAGTCGAGCATGTTCTTTGCATCTGTCGCAGGGCTCAGAATGTGGGCCTTGAGCATGAAATCCGTATGCAATCCAACAATGCCCTCAAGCCAGAGACCCTCTCTGCGATTAAACTGATAGACAACCTCGCGGAGTATACCAAGGTACATCTCCTTATCCTTGCCCATCTCCCTGACGAGTCTCCTCGCCCTGGCAGTACGTCCCACAACCCTGCCGTCCTGTGAGACGAGCACCCTGGCATTCTTTGGCAGGCCAATCTGTTCGGGTTTGTACATGGGCTCTGATGTTACTATTATCTCAGGCTGCGTGGTTGAGAGTTTATAGAGTTCAGCCATTGAGGTCTTTCTTGCGGAATTGGCATACAGGGCTGTTTCCAGTATTGCCCGGCATGAGCCAACAGGGAGTCTATGTGTACTTGCCATCTATTCTCCTTTTCTTGAAAACCGAACTACAGAAATGTCATATACTATAAAATTTTGTATCCCTTTCTTGTCAAGGTTTCAGTCTCTCCAACTCTCCCTCACTCCCTGCCCCACGTTGAGACGAACTCATCATATGTCATGGGAAAGGCTGACGAG
>BDTQ01000070.1 GCA_002898135.1 bacterium BMS3Bbin07 | reverse complement strand
GGTCCGCCCTTCCTTGGTGTGCCGCCTGATTTGCCGACGTACCGGCAGCGCGGGCACCGGAGACTGGATGCCAGGACTTATGATTCCAAATGCCTGACCTGCATCTGGGGCTGCAGGATGCCGGTGGAAATTACAGTGGATCACTGGAATCCGTCACAGAAAAAGTACCGCTTCGAGACCTTCTGCTACGGGCCGAAAAGCTGTCCCATTTACCGGGCAGGGCCCAGGCGCATGGTGCCGGGGCGAAAAGGCATGTCGTATACTGAAGAGGACTGGGTTGATGAAGAGGAGACTTCGCACAGGGGAGTTGATGATTGACCTGAACGGGATACAGGCTTGATATGCTTGAACTGACTGTATGTATCTGGATGACCTCAGGGGGGGGTTGGTGCAGCATGGCAGATGTGCAATTTACCCCTTTATGCGGCAAGAGGTATTTCTGCATTAATTTTGTCCCAGGGTACATATATTTTTTTGGTTTCATCCTGGCAAATTAAGCCTACATGTTTTAACAACTGGACATCCTGATACACGTTCTTGTAGTCGCGCTTTAATACTTTGCTCAGGTGTCGGATACTGGTGCTGCCGTGAGAATGTAAAACCTGGAGTAAAGCAATTCTACGTTTAGATAAAACCTTGAAGAATGTAGCAGGATCCAGAAAATAGAGACGTTCTTCCGGGACTTTTATTTCATCTTTTTCTGCTCTATGCCAAGCCTCAATAAATTCCTTGTTTACCTGCTCTTCTGTAGAAAGACCGATTTTTATGTTTTTTTGTTCTTTTTTCATCCTGCCCTCCGGAATCTATCTATGTCTTTTTGAAAATCTTCAATTAATTTTTCAACAGTCTCAAATTGATAAGCTTCTTCCTTGTCATTTATATGCTTGTGGTCACCTTTGCCCGTCTCATTGTCATATCGAACAAAACACTTTCCATCGGCAGTGCCGTAATACAATCGATATTTTAAACCATGAGACCTTTCTCTGCTCTGTCTTGGCAAACGCCATATGATCATTTCCCGAATGGTACCATCTGGATAAATTAACTTGGAATGATGTGCCAATTCTGCCTTGGCCATATGGTTATATATACCATAGGATTATACGTAAACGCAAGTCTGATATTATTTTTTTAAACACATCCGGCTACCCTGCATTCAACGGTAGCGAAATACAAATCGGGAAGCCCTCGAAAATCACATGTCCTACCCCTTCATTCGTTTTCAACTCATTCTCACTTCCCGGTTTTTTTACTCAGTATCCGGAAGGTTTCTTCATATATATGTTTCCTTGGGCCGATGGCTATAATCTCTATCACTTTCTTCCGGGAAATTCTGCTGATTATTCTGAATCGGCTCACACGGAAA
This sequence comes from bacterium BMS3Bbin07, assembly GCA_002898135.1. Lineage (GTDB taxonomy): Bacteria > Nitrospirota > Thermodesulfovibrionia > Thermodesulfovibrionales > JdFR-85 > BMS3Bbin07. Next base: position 1,705 of record BDTQ01000070.1, on the reverse strand, counting down.
CTTCTTAATCCGGCAAGCTCGTCTCTTAAAGTTTTTCCTGAATCCGCATCAGATAAGATTGTCTGCAGGGATGCCTTGATCTTTTTCCAGAGATGCGGGTGCATATTGCGGACAAGCTCTGCCACCTCATCAGGAACCCTGAGTTTATGTGACGGGTAATTCATCATGCAGTATTATTTGAAGAGTTCCTCAAGGGTATACAGGCGAGCCTTCTTCCCTTTCAATGACTTTAAACCCTTTCTGATCTCGTCCATCAATAATGAATCAGAGCGAATGGCGATCGTTTCCTTCCAGCTTTCAAACTCATCAGCGCTTATCAGTACCGCTGCAGGAGAGCCGTTCTTTGTAATTACTATCTCTTCATCAGTATATCTGACATCTTCAATCAGCTTGCTTAATTTCATCTTTGCCTCTGACAGCGATAAGATCTTCATTATAATTGACCTCCTTTCTGGTTGACTATAATTAAGGTCATAATAACATTGCGATAACGGATTGTCAAGTTCTCCGGATTCCATATCCGTGCGTCACGGTCTGCTGCCATGTATCGCAGGTTTTGGGGGACATCAGTCAAGGTGAAAAGAGAGAGGTCAGGGAGATTTCCGTTCTCCGTTTCTGTCATGGTTTTTACTGTTATGTACCGGCGGCGTTCCTTCAGGATACCAGGTCAAAACAGAACGTGACTATTTGTGAACAGGCTGTATTCAGCAGAAATAACGCCTCTCCAACAATATGTTTAAATATTGCCATGAATATCAAGGGATTCCGGAGATTCATGGATTGTATATTTTTGTTGACAAAAATAGAATTATCGTATATTATTAAGCTATGTTGCAGAGACTATTCTCCTCAACTGTAAGGGCCGATATCCTGGCGCTGCTGTTGAATAACCCGAACGAGAAGTTCTATGTTCGGGAGATTGCAAATATCCTCCGAAAAAATCCATCCGGAGTCAAGAGAGAACTTGATAACCTTGAGAAGATAGGTATACTCGTCAGTGAAAGGGTTGCCAATCTGAGGTATTTTCAGGCAAACACAAATTCCCCCTTTTTCCCCGAACTCAGAAACCTGATAACAAAATCACTTGGTCTGCCGGGTGCCCTGAAATCTGTATTGCGGGCTTCCGGGGTCAAGGCTGCCTTTATTACCGGCCCCTATGCCGAGGGACTTGCATCTGATTCTATCGATCTCTTTGTTATAGGTGGTGGAGCTTCATTAAAGGAGTCATTTGAAAACATTGAGAAAGAGTTTAAAGTGACGATTAATATCAGACAGGTTTCAGAGGCAGACTTCAGAAAGATGAAGAAGCAGATGACCGGGGAGATGAAAAAGATAACAAAAGGAAAAAAGATGATTCTCTTCGGAAGGATCTGATTTTATAAACCCCGCATTCGGGGAAGAAAGGGGGTGAAAAGGACGATGGCAACTGTAAAGAAGACGGTCAAGAAGAAGGCAGCTACTGCCAAGAAGACGGTTGCAAAGAAGGCAGCCACTGCCAAGAAGACGGTTGCAAAGAAGGCGGCTACTGCCATGAAGACGGTTGCAAAGAAGGCAACTACTGCCAAGAAGACGGTTGCAAAGAAGGCAACTACTGCCAAGAAGACGGTTGCAAAGAAGGCAACTACTGCCAAGAAGACGGTGGCAAAGAAGGCAACTACTGCCAAGAAGACGGTTGCAAAGAAGGCAACTACTGCAAAGAAGACGG
>BDTQ01000069.1 GCA_002898135.1 bacterium BMS3Bbin07 | reverse complement strand
TTACATTGGTTGCCAATACGGTTGTACTTGCTGCTATGCAAGGTTCATGAAGAGTTCTTCATCCGTACGGGGAAGGATTTGAGGAGTTCCTTTGAAAGGGAAGGTATCCCCTGTGAGGTATTGTTTTAGAGCACACTCATATCCAGCAACAAGAGGTCTTAAGAGAGACATGATTAATCCTTCACCTCAGGTTAATCATGTCTCTCCTTTGCAGGGGTGAACCCAGGGTATTCACCTTCCTTCTATTCCTTGTCAGAGCCCTTCTTGTCCTCTTCAAACATACCGCTCAGTATTTTATTCGCACAGAAACTGCCGCACATGGTGCAGGTATTGGAATCGCCGTTTCCGCGTTTTTCCTTTATCTCCCGGGCCCTTTCAGGGTCAATTGCGAGTGAAAACTGTTTCTGCCAGTCCATATCCCTCCTCGCCCTCGACATCTCTTTATCCCTGTCCTTCTGCTTGTACTTGACCATGTCACCTATGTGGGCAGCGATTCTTGCCGCCATCACGCCCTCCCTCACATCTTCAGGATAGGGAAGACCGAGGTGCTCCGAGGGGGTGACATAGCAGATGAAGTCTGTTCCGTAAGCAGAGGACAGGGCCGCGCCTATGGCGGAGGTAATATGGTCGTATCCCGGGGCCACGTCTGTTGTTATCGGCCCGAGCATGTAAAAAGGTGCCTCTCCGGACATCCTCTTTTGCAGGATGATATTTGCCTCTATCTCGTCTATCGGGATATGTCCCGGCCCTTCAACCATTGTCTGGCATCCCATCTCCCTGCCTGCCTCGGCAAGTTCGCAATTTATAAGCAGTTCCTGAATCTGGACCCTGTCTGTAGAGTCATGGATAGCACCTGCCCTGAACCCATTCCCGAGGCTCAGCACCACATCGTGTTTCTTCATTATCTCTACCACGCGGTCAAAGTGTTCGTAAAGGGGGTTTTCCATGTTGTTATGCTCCATCCACGCAACCAGGTATGAGCCGCCCTTTGAGACGAGCCCGCCGTACCGGTAATGCTGTTTGCGCAGCATCTCGACAGTCCTTCTGTTAATACCGCAGTGTATTGCCATAAAGGCAACCCCTTCCTCGCACTGCTTTTCCATAATCTCAAAGAGAAGCTCTGCCGGCATCTCTACGGCAGCCCCGTATTTTTCAATTGCCATGGAAAAGGCCTCGTAAAGCGGCACTGTCCCGATCGGAAGGGTCACTGCATCCATCACAGCTCCTCTTATCCCTGCTATATCACCGCCTACACTCAGGTCCATGAGTGTGTCAGCACCATATTTTTCAGCAACCCTGGCCTTTTCAACCTCCATCTTGAGGTCCGCAATGTCTGTTGATGTACCAATGGATGCATTCACCTTGGTCCTCAGCCCCTTGCCGATACCCACAACCCGGGTGGAACGGTTTTTATTGGCTGGAATTACTATCCGGCCACCTGAAACCCGCCTCCTTATGACTTCTGCATCCAGGCCTTCTCCGGATGCGACTTTCTCAATCTCTTCTGTAAGTTCTCCTCTTCCTGCAAGCTCAATCTGAGTCATTCACCTGCCTCCTGTTTATTTGGATTTATCTCAATTTCTGTTTCATATCCTGTGGTTATCTTGAGGGTATCGTGAAGCATAAAAACTTCTTTCAGCCTCTCGATTACCTCAAGATTTCTCACGATTTTTAAAACCAAACATTTCTTCTTACTTACTTATCTTGAGTCTATCTTGAAGGCATCGTGAAGCTCAAAATCTTTTCTTTTGCCTCTCGATTACCTTTTTAAAAATGAGAAGCGCATGGCGCTAAGCGTTAAAGACAAAGCGAAAAGAGTCCCATCTCCTGCACGCTATGCCCTATGCGTCTTATCTTTGAACGCTATGCGCTCTGCTCTTTGCGCTTTGCGTCCACCACTCCCTGACTCTCTTTTCATAACTCATATTTATCCCCATACCCCCTCGGGGTCACTATACGGCCATCCCGGATGTAGGTCCTGTTGTTTCCGATAATAACCGTGCTCTGCATATCAACCTCCTCAAACGGCACACTGCCGAGGGTGGTGACAATTACCTTCTCCTCTTCCCTCATGGCAGCCTTTACAATCCCTACAGGTGTATCACCCTTTCTGTATTTGGCAATAATCCCGATTGCCCTCTCAAGGTGGTCCTTTCTACCCCTGCTCTTGGGGTTATAGATCACAATGACAAAGTCCGCCCCTGCTGCGGCATGGAGTCTGCTCTCGATCTTCTCCCAGGGAGTAAGCCTGTCGGAGAGGCTTATTGAGGCAAAATCATGCATCAGCGGCGCCCCGAGTCTTGAGGCACATGCCGATAGCGCAGGTATACCGGGGATGACTTCAATATCAAATTCCGTGGTGCCGGGTTGCGGGGCCAACTCCTGCTCCGAACTGCCGCCTTCAATCTGCAACCCTTTTTCAATCAACTCAAACACCAGCCCGGCCATGGCGTAAATCCCGGGGTCACCACTGCATATCACGGCAACTGTCCTGCCCCGGGAGGCGGCCTCTATGGCCTTCCTGCACCTCTGAACCTCCTGGGTCATGCCCGCAGTAATAATCTCCTTATCACGGATTAACCCCCGTATCAAGTCGATATAGGTTGTATATCCCACGATCACTTCAGAGTCCCTGATCGCCCTGAGTGCGGCAGGCGTGATGTGATCCTGGTCTCCGGGGCCAATCCCCACAACAGAAAGCCTGCCTTTATTTCCTGTATTCATGACTGAAGTCCTTATTATACAATCTTGATTCCCTGCCTGTGGTATTCCTGGATGCCCTGAGGGCATCTCCGACATAGATCAGGGCCGTCTTTTTAATGCCCGCATCACTCACTATCCTGACGATCTCACCGAGTGTGCCATGCAAAACCCTCTCTTCAGGCCAGGATGCCTTCTCAACGACTGCAACCGGTGTATCCTCGGAATAGCCGTGCAGCAGTTCATCCCTTACCCGCTCTATCATGGAGACACTCAAAAATATCACCATTGTTGTCCTGTGTGCAGCAAGGTCCCTCAGCCTCTCT
>BDTQ01000068.1 GCA_002898135.1 bacterium BMS3Bbin07 | reverse complement strand
TGGGGGCGGATGGTGCTCATAAGGGCCAGGCCGGTAGCCGGAGACGTGGGGCTCGGGCAGAAATTTATGGAGACAATCACTCCCTTTGTATGGAGAAAAAGCCTCGATTTTTCCGAGATAGAGGAGATACGCGGGCTCAAGAAGAGGATAGACTCAACATTTTCAAGGGATGACATAAAGCGCGGCTATGGCGGTATCAGGGAGATAGAGTTCTTTGTGCAGACCTTTCAGCTCATCTACGGAGGTGACAACAGGGGGCTCAGGACCCACCGGCTCTTCAACGCCATACAGGTGCTTAGATGGTTGAAGTTGGTGCCGCAGGAGGATCTCACCACACTCTGGGACAACTATCTGTATCTGAGGAGGCTTGAGCATTATCTCCAGATGAAAGAAGACCTCCAGACCCATACCCTCCCTTCAGCCGGGCAGGAGACGGAGGTGCTTGCGAGGAAGATGGGATTTTACTCAGCCGCTGAATTTCTTGCAGACCTGCGTCTGAAGCGTATGAAGGTAAAGAATATGTATAACTCCCTGCTCGGCACAGAAGAGGACCTTCATGCCGAGACCCTTGCATTGCTCGAGGGTGACCTTGCCGATGATGAGCTCATGGGGTATCTGTCATTCAGGGGAGTAAAGGCTCCGCAGGCAGGCATTATACACCTGAGGAAGGTGAGGGAGCAGATGAGAACGTTTAAAACCCAGAAGGAAAGGGCCATTCTGAGGAGGGTTGTCCCGCAATTTCTGGAGAAGGCTTTTAATGCAGAGAGTCCTGACAGGGTTTTAAAGGGACTTGAGAGTTTCATTGCAGTGCTTGGAGAAAAAGAGGCATACCTTACAGGAGTGGCTGAACATAAGGGGCTGATTGATGCAATGGTCAAGCTCTTCTCCCTCAGTTCATACCTTACAAGGGTCTTTTTGAGCAGTAACAGGTACCTTGATACTCTGGTTGAGGGATTAATTATAAGGAAGACAAAGAAGCAGGTGGAGGAAGAGCTAAGGAGGAATGTCCGGTTTGGAGAAGGGGTTATGGAGGCTGTCGGAGAGTTCAAGAGGGCTGAAGAGATTCGTCTGGGCCTTTTCTTCCTCATGGATGTCCTCACAATACATGACCTGCTGAGGTACCTCTCTCACCTTGCAGATGCTGTCATAGGGATAATCCTTGAGAGAATAAATAATGATCAGGGTTTTTCAATCATTGGCCTGGGAAAACTCGGCGGAAGGGAGTTAACCTTTGGCTCTGACCTTGATATAATCTTCCTCTCGGATATCCCGGATGGAGTAAGGACTGCCGAGAGTGTAATAAAAACCCTCACAACATACACTGACAAGGGGATGCTCTACAATGTGGATGTGAGGTTGCGGCCGGATGGTTCAAAGGGTGCCCTTGTCAAGGATATTGCGGGGTACAGGAACTACTATCTCAGGAGCGCCCACCCCTGGGAGCTGCAGGCACTCCTGAGGGCAAGACCTGTTGCAGGGGATCTGAGGGCAGGAAGGGCATTTATGGAGATGGGCAGAGAAGTGTTAATGCAGCGGGGGAAAGAGGTAAAGAGGGAGGATATCCATGCAATGAGAGAGCGGATAGTCAGCGAGCTGTCACAGGAGGCAGCGGGCATGGATATCAAGCTCGGGCCGGGGGGGATTGAGGAGATAGAGTTTTATGTCCAGTTTTTACAGCTTCAGCATGTGAGCGAAAGCCCGGAGATACTGGTTCAAAACACCCCTGTGGCGATTAACAGGCTGGCAAAAAAGGGGATACTGAATACCAAAGAGAGAGAGACCCTCTTTAATGCCTATGAGTATTACAGGAAGCTTGAGACCTTCATGAGGTTAAACGAGGAGAATGTAATTGTGAAGGATTCAGGAATTGCGGAGCTGGCAGGGATATTTATGGGGCACAGGAGCAGGGAAGAATTTTTGACCCGTTTGGGAGAACTCAGAAGCTCTGTTTTGAAAGTTGCGGGGCTTTAAAGGAGATCGGTCGAATCCGTCTGATCAGACGGATTCGACCGGTTAAGGACAAAAGGAGGTAAGTCCATGGAGAGACCACGAGACAGTAAGGACGTACTGGAGCTTGTAAAGAAACATAACGTGAAGTTTATAAGGCTCTGGTTTTCTGATATCCACGGTATGCTCAAGAGCTTTGCAATGCCTGTTGAGGAGCTTGAATATGCCTTTGAGGAAGGCATGGGGTTTGATGGTTCGTCAATCAAGGGTTTTGCCCGTATTGATGAGAGCGATATGATTGCCCGTCCAGACCCCGCAACATTTGTCCTCCTGCCCTGGAGGCCGAAGGAAAAGGCCGTTGCACGTATGTTCTGTGACATCTACGAGCCGGACGGGACTCCATACAAGGGAGATCCCAGGTATGTCCTTAGAAGGAATATCGAGAAGGCAAGTGAAAAGGGTTACACGTTTTATCTCGGTCCTGAGCTTGAGTTCTTCTATTTCAGAACCGAGAAATCTCCCGAGATACTTGATGCCGGCGGTTACTTTGACTATCCGATGGATGCTGCCGAGGACCTGAGACGGGAGACCATCCTTGCCCTTGAGGCGATGGATATCAGGGTCGAGTATTCGCATCATGAGGTGGCCCATTCGCAGCATGAGATAGACCTCAGGTATACTGACGCACTCACCATGGCAGACACGGTGATGACTTACAGGGTAACGGTCAAGGAGATTGCAAGGAAGTACGGAGTATACGCCACGTTCATGCCAAAACCGCTTTTTGGCCAGAACGGCAGCGGCATGCATACACACCAGTCCCTCTTCAGGGGAGAGAGCAATGCCTTCTTTGACCCAAATGACAGGTACTATCTGTCCGATACTGCAAAAAAGTACACCGCCGGTCTCCTTACCCATGTAAGGGAGTTTACACTTGTCCTGAATCAATGGGTAAACTCTTACAAGAGACTTGTCCCCGGTTATGAGGCCCCCGTGTATATATGCTGGGCAAGGAGAAACCGCTCAGCCCTTGTAAGGGTTCCCATGTATAAA
>BDTQ01000067.1 GCA_002898135.1 bacterium BMS3Bbin07 | reverse complement strand
ATGGCCTGATGAGGAGAGGTGGGAGATAATCGGCGGTGAGGCATACAATATGAGCCCTGCTCCCGGGACAAGACACCAGCGGGTTGTAAATAGAATAAATATATTCCTGTCAACACATAAAGGATTGCCCGAAAGATGCAGTGTCTTCATTGCTCCCACCGATGTAGTGCTTTCGGAACACGATGTAGTGCAGCCTGATGTCCTTGTTGTCTGTGATGAAAAGAAGATAACCGAGAAGAACATTCAGGGTGTGCCTGACCTTGTGGTGGAGGTGCTCTCACCAAACACTGCTATTAAGGACAAGCGGGAGAAGAGGCTGCTCTATGAGAAGGTTGGGGTAAGGGAATACATAATTGCAGACCCGACGGAACAGTATGTTGAGAGGTATCTCCTTGATGAAGATGGTTCTTATGGAATTCCTGATATATTCGGTCCAAGCGAGGTTATGAAGCTGAAGGCCTTTGAAGAAATAGAGATACCGCTGTGGGAGGTTTTTGAGACTGAACCTCCGGAATGAAAGTAGTTCAGGACTCACAACAAGGGTCTCTGAAAAATCATTAAAACTCTAAAGGCAGGTTCCCCCCGACCGCAAGCTGCATGGTCAGAGGGAACCGATTATAATGGCTTGTTATGGCCTGATGGTTACATAGATGTAGCCTCCCGACCTGTAAACAAGTAAAAGCACGTTATCGTCAGGACCTATCCTCGAGACCACCTTCCTGTAATCCTTTATCTCCTTTATCGCCCTGCGGTTTATCTCCTGAATAACATCGTTTCTCTTGAGAATCCCGGAGGCTGGGCTATCTTCTTCAACATTGGATACAAGAACCCCTTTTACCTTTTCCGGTATGTTAAGGCTTGCCCTGAGGTCAGGGGTGATCTCCTGGACATAAACTCCGCGCAGGACATTGTTGTAGCCTTCCTTAACGGCTGCTGTCTCTGTCTCGGGATACTCACCGAGGGTAGCAGTCAGTATCCTTTCCTTGCCATCCCTTACAATCTTTACCTGTACCGTCTTTCCAGGTGGTGTGTTGGCAACCATATTTCTCAGGGATGTCTCGTCCTTTACCATCTTGCCGTCAAACTCCACAACAAGGTCTCCCCGTTTAAACCCGGCTTTTTCAGCAGGACTGTCCTTTACCACGTCTGTCACAAGGGCCCCATGGTCCTCTTTTATATCAAATGACTTGGCAAGCTCGGGTGTAAGACCCTGAATTGTTACCCCAAGCCATCCACGGATGACCTTGCCGTATTTGACTATACTCTGCATTACCGCCTTTGCCATATCTGAAGGGATGGCAAACCCGATACCCATATAGCCGCCGCTTGTTGAAAATATCGCGGTATTTACACCCACAAGCTCTCCCCGTGTATTTACAAGCGCACCGCCTGAGTTGCCGGGATTGATGGCGGCATCGGTCTGGATGAAATCCTCGTAATCGGCAATGCCCACATTGGACCTGCCCACAGCGCTTACTATCCCCATGGTTATGGTCTGGTTCAGGCCAAACGGATTTCCGATGGCTATAACCACCTCTCCCACCCTCAGGCTGTCAGACTCTCCTATCTTGATGGCAGGCAGTTTTTCAGCGTCAATCTTTATCACTGCAAGGTCTGTCTTGGGGTCAGTGCCGATAACCTTGCCCTTGAACTCCCTCTTGTCATAGAGTACAACCTTTATCTCATCTGCATCCTTTATCACATGGTTGTTGGTGAGTATGTAGCCATCCTCAGACACTATTACCCCTGAGCCAAGGGCTGAGGATTTGAATTTGCGTTCAGGACCAAAGGACCTGAAGTCATTACCAAAGAACCGTCTGAAGAAAGGATCGTTAAATAAGTCGTTAAACGGGTTGTTTCTCAATGTAACTGTCCTTGTGGTGGATATGTTAACAACCGATGGTTTTACCACATCAGCAACCTCGGAGAGTGACGAGCTCAACCGGCCAAGAAACTCGGTGGCTTCTTTCGATACCCTGTTCTGATCTGCAAACGTGAGCTTCTGAACATCAAGATTTGATGATATAGTAAGACCTACAACTATACCAATCAAAACCAGAAGCAGTGCAATGACCTTGTTTCTCTTTTTCATCTGTTCACCTCCTCATAGGTTTTTGTCAGCTGTTCCTCTGCTGTCTGCCTGGTCGTTCCGGGCTGTGACCTTCAGGTGTATCTGGGTTGCCACTCCTGCGGCAGAAAGAGTCTTTCATACGTCATCAGGGCAAACCTGTCTGTCATGCCTGCTATAAAATCACAGACCATCCTGTGCCTGTCCATCTTTTTTTCAGTACGAATATTCCTGAACCCCTCTTCAATCTCCTCAATATGGTCAAGAAAGTACTCATAAAGGTCACGGAGTATCTTCCTTGCCTTTTTAAACTCCATCTTTATCTGATCGCTCTCGTAGACACTGTCAAAAAGGAAGTCCCTGAGAATGTATATTGCAGCGGAAACCTCCTCTCCCATATAAATATGGTCGTATTCAGTGGCTATTGTTGAATATATCACATCCTTAACCATTGTATCTATACGCTTTGAATATTTGTTTCCTATGGTCTTTATAACTTCAGCAGGTATGTCCGTCCTTTTTATCACTCCCGCCCTGATGGCATCGTCAAGGTCATGGTTTAGATAGGCGATTATATCAGATACCCTTACAACCTGTCCTTCAAGGGTTTCGGCAAGGCCTGTCCCATCCTCGGGCATTATTCGTCCCTTTCCCTTTGAGTGGGTTACTATGCCGTTTCTTACCTCATGGGTGAGGTTGAGTCCCCTGCCGTTGTTTTCAAGAAAGTCCACCACCCGGAGGCTCTGCTTGTGGTGGTCAAACCCCCCTGGATGTATGTCTCTCAGGACTGCCTCTCCTGCATGGCCAAAGGGTGTGTGTCCAAGGTCATGCCCCAAGGCTATGGCCTCCGTAAGATCCTCATTCAATCTGAGCGCCCTGGATATGGTACGTGCGATCTGGGAGACCTCAAGAACATGTGTCAGCCTTGTC
>BDTQ01000066.1 GCA_002898135.1 bacterium BMS3Bbin07 | reverse complement strand
AAGGGCCTCTTTCATAAGCCCCTTGAGAAATTCTGCATCACCTGCAAATCCCCTTGCCACAAAGCTGCAATCAAGGGCAACAGCCATTGCCAGGGGATTCAATGCCTCTGAAAGGCTGCCAAAGGGCTGGGTCTTTGTGACCACCCCTTCCATGGTTGTTGGTGATGCCTGACCTTTTGTAAGGCCATAGACCTGATTGTCATGAACAAAGAGTTTTACATTTATGTTTCTTCTGACTGCGTGCAGCAGGTGGTTGCCCCCTTCTCCATAGCAGTCCCCGTCTCCGGCAACGGCAATAACAGGCATCTCATGGTTTGCAAGCCTTATTCCTGTTGCAACAGGCAGAGTCCTTCCGTGAAGCCCATTGAAGGTATTGCACTTCATGTAGTGGGGCAGCTTGGCAGCCTGTCCAATCCCCGATACGACAGTAAGCTGGTGCGGCTCAATGTCAAGTTCTACAAGGGCTTGTTTGAGGGTATTTAAGATAGGGAAATTCCCGCATCCAGGACACCACGCAGGTGTCTGTCCCTCATAACTTTCCAATGTGGACATATAGTTCTCCTGAAAGGCCTTCCAGTGTAAATGGCCTGCCGTCGTATTTGTTAATCCCTGCATCGAATTTGTATCCTGTCTCCGCCCTCATGAGGCGTGAAAACTGCCCGGTGGCATTGTTCTCTATACAGAGGGAGAGTTTTGCATTGCCCAGGATGCTCAGGTAATCAAATTTTTCAGTTAACGGCAACGGGTGGAGTTCGCTGAAATGAAGCATTGCAATTGCATAATCCCTTGAAAACACGTCAACTGCCTCTTTCATCACCCCATAGGTTGAGCCCCAACCAACAATCACTATATCCGGACGGTCGCTGCCGTACAAAAGCGGTGGCTCCATCTCCTGCCTGATCAGGGGCAGCTTTTTCAACAGCCTCTTTTGGGTCATCTTTATCCTTGTTTCAGCATCTTCTATCATATGCCCCTCTTCATCATGCTCATCACTGTCCGTTACTATCAGGTGCCTTGACCCTCCAGGGACAGCCATCGGGGATATCCCGGTTTCCGTCAGTCCATGGCGTTTATAAACAGAGATGCCTTCAAGCGCTTCACTCCTCAACCTGTAGTCATTATGTCTTAATCCGGCAGGCTCAAACCCCCTGAAAGTCCATTCAGTGTCGGCAAGATACTGGTCTGAAAGGATAAACACGGGTATCTGATACTTTTCAGCCAGGTCAAAGGCCTTGTTTGTGAGATAAAAAGCCTGCTCCGGGGTGCCCGGGGCAAGGACAACCCTTGCAAACTCGCCATGCCCTGCATGGAGGACAAAGAGGAGGTCAGCCTGCTCGGTCCTTGTGGGCAGGCCTGTTGCCGGTCCCGGCCTCTGTACCTCTGCGATTACAATCGGAGTCTCTGTCATTGCAGCAAGGGAGAGCCCTTCAACCATCAAGGCGAATCCACCGCCTGAACTCCCGGTCATTGCCCTTGTGCCTGCAAAAGAAGCGCCCAATGCCATATTTATTGCAGATATCTCATCCTCTGCCTGCTCTATGACTATTCCGTATTCTTTGGCCTTTGAGGCAAGGAAGACCATAATGCCGGTTGACGGGGTCATGGGATATGCCGCATAAAACCTGCATCCGCTCATAAGTGCACCAAGGCCTGTTGCCTCGTTGCCATTGATGAGCATAAGGGGTCTTTCCTTTGGTGCAGGGACCGCAAAGTTGCACCTGGTGCAAGTTTTTACAGCATGGTCGAATCCCGCCCTTGCTGAGGCGATGTTTTTCCCGGTTATCTCTTCTCCCTTTTTCCTGAACCTTTCCCGGATAATATCTTCAAAAATAGTCAGATCCAAGCCGAGCATTCCCAGCACTGCACCGGTTGCCACTGTATTTGCCATGATCCTGTTGCCCCCTGCCTCAACAGCAATCGCCTCAAAGGGTATGTTTAAAAACTCCGGGGAATCAAAGCTCTTTTTTATAAAGGCGGCATCATAAATAATTATCCCCTCTTCACTGAGGGCTCCCTTGTGGGTCGAAATAGTGTTGAGGTCAAGGGCAATAAGGATATCAACCTTTTCTCTGGATGACATTATCTCTTTGTCCGAGAAGCGTATCTGGTAAAAATTATGCCCACCCCGTATGCGGGACATATAGTCCTGATGAGTAAAGACATGGAATCCTGAGCGTGAGAAGACCTTGGCAAGCACTCCGCCTATTGTCTGAAGCCCCTGACCTGCCTCTCCCCCTATCCTGATCGTGTAATCCATAAAGACTGCCCCCGCTTATACCCAGCTTTTCAGGCTTCCCTCCACGATGGGAACAACTATTTGACAGTATATCACCTCTTGTTCTTTTGGGCAATAAAAATTTGCACCCCAAATCTGCCGGAAGAAAAAACCGTCAACTCCTGGGAAGGGACAAGGGTCCCTTTCCCATCTTTATTGCCGCGTGTACTCCTGAAACAACACTAACGAGGGGCTACTCTACAGGCGTAACCACAGCCATAACAACGAGCCTCTCGCCTTTTGAAGCCTTAAATCCGTGCGACACCATCGGATCGCAGAGAATAGCCGTCTTTTCGTCAGCCTCAATCTCCTCATCACCAACCGTGAACACCCCCCTGCCCTCAACACAGTACATCATGAGCCTAAGCGGAGCCTTGTGCGGTTTTAGCTCCTGCCCCGGCTCCAGACACATAAGGGCCACCCTCATCTCCGGTGTGTCTGCAAGCATCTCTCTTGAAATCTTGTCAGGATAGAATTTGATAAGCTCCTTTAAATTCAATACCTCGGCCATTGCTTCCTCCTTTTTTTTGAGTTATTATTAACCCGGCAACTATTCAGAGAGACATGTTTGTCTGCAACATCAAACAGTTGACCAGATGAAAACCCGCTCTTTACACACCCCCTGCCCCCTCTTTTTAGAGGGGAGAGTTCTTGCTTCCTGCTTTCTCATGGCTGTTTACCTGCTTGCTCGCCTTTCCCTATCCCCGTTCCGCCCCTT
>BDTQ01000065.1 GCA_002898135.1 bacterium BMS3Bbin07 | reverse complement strand
AGGTTTATAAGATCAGGACGGGAAAGAGGGATATCAGTCCTGCCGTTACTCATGTGGATGGCTCCGGCAGGCTCCAGACAGTGAGGCAGGAAGATAACCCACTGTATTGGCAACTAATCGAGGAATTTAGAAAAATCACAGATGTGCCTGTGGTTCTTAATGCATCGTTTAATGAGAATGAGCCAATCGTCCGCCAGCCTGAAGAGGCGCTGGATTGCTTTTTGAAGACAAAAATGGATGTGCTGGTGATGGGAAATTTCTTTATAAGCAGGACCTGAGGATTCCCTCGCAAAAGTCCAGGCCCCTTTATGTTTTTGTCAGTCTTCCGGGTAGCCTACCATTATAAAGTTAAATTCTGCTATTATAAATGATAATGATATGTTTTTAATCAGAAAACCTCGGGGTGAACTAATAATTCCCCATCAAATAAGAGCTGTTGTTTTAATAAAGAATTTAAGACCTGAAGAATTCTCCCCTGGTATAGATTGATCTTAATGTAGCAAGAATAAAGTAGTTCTGCTTGCCTGTTATGTGCAGTTTTTTTATGCAACTGCAAGCTAAACCTTATTAGGAAAAAAACAACCACTAAACTGATAATGGCATATTCTCTAACATTATTCCTTGCTTTTTTTACTTCACTGATAATAACCGTCCTTATACTGCCCAGACTGTCTAATATTGCCTTAAAAATTGGTCTGCTCGATTTTCCGGGACAGAGGAAGATGCATACCAATCCAAGGCCTCTGGTTGGTGGTCTGGGAATGATGATGGCCCTTTCCGTTACCTGTCTTTTGTTTGTTCCTTTCTCAAACCTTAGAGGGTTTTATTCCGGGATAGCCATGCTTGCTATTGTAGGTTTCCTGGATGATTTCAGAGAACTGAATCACCGTTGGAAGTTTGTAGCACAGATAGTCGCATCAATTTTCATGATATACTTCAGCAATACTGTAGTTCTAACCTTTGGAGATGTCTTTGCAATCGGTCCTATATATATCAATAGTACTTTAGCCATTCCGTTAACGGTCTTCTTTACAGTAGGGGTTATTAATGCGATAAATATGATCGATGGACTGGATGGCCTTGCAGGGGGCATTTCTCTTATAGCATTTATTGCATTTGCCGTACTTGCATACTTGAATGAACAGACCGAGCTGGTCTTGTTGAGCGTTGCCCTGGCCGGGGCTGTGCTCGGCTTTCTCAAATATAACTGGCCTCCATCCAGGTTATTTATGGGGGATGCAGGAAGTCTCGCTCTTGGATTTTCACTGGTCTTTCTTTCCATCTCAATAAGTCAGAAGGAAAACAGTCTTGTGCCTCCAGTTGCCCCTCTGTTAGTCCTTTCCGTGCCTATTGTCGATACTATAACTATTATGATAAAACGGCTGTTGAGAGGCAGGAGTCCTTTCAAGGCTGATAAATACCATCTGCACCATATTACGATGAAATATGGGTACAGGAAGAAAACTACCGTCAGGATTATTCTTTTAATATCGTCCATGTTTGCCGCTATCAGCATTATTGGAGTAACACTCGAAATTCCAGACTACCGTTTGTTTCTGATATTTTTAGCATACTTTGCCCTGTATTTTACAACTTCATTTTTTATCAAGAATCTTCTGATACTCAGGTTGAGGTTTATAAGAAAGAGGCGACGCGCGGGCAGAAATATGTGGAGGTTTCTGGTAATGTTAATGAAACTGATGGAGACTTTAAAGGCACTGAAGCGGACGAAACGGTACAATGTAGTTTTGCCTTTTTCATATACCCGAACTAAAGGAGAAGAGACCTTTACAGGTTCAGTAATAAATATCGGTACGTGCGGCTTTGCAGCCAGATTGAAGGAATTAATCTTCCTGAAAGAGAAGGTGGATGTGGTTATCTGTTTGCAGGAAGAAGAGAAAGAGGAGAAGTTTTCTGTAACTGTAGAGGTTGCGTGGCTGTACAGGGAAGTGGATGGTTACTTGTATGGTTTTAAATTTGTCAGTATGGACAAGTCTCAGGCCAGGGTTTTACGGAATTATCTGGAAAGCCTTGAGAAGAGACATAAAAAAGGAGGTTGAGATATGGCTGAGGTAACACTTGAGATTGAAGGTATGACTTGTCAACACTGTGTCATGAGGGTGAAGAAGGCGATAGACGGGATTGATGGTGTCGTTTCTTCAGATGTTTCCACAGGTTCTGCGAGAGTTAGTTATGATGATTCAAGGACAGACAGGGATGCCATAGAGAAGGTAATACAGGATGCAGGCTATAAAGTCAGGAGTAAGGGGTAAGGATTAGGAATTAGCTTATCTGTCTATAAACTCCTGAGCTGCCCCCCTGTTTTTTTAATGAGATAAATGATTATCTCCTGATGGAGACGGTCTACTTCTTCATCAGTGAGAGTTCTATCCTTTGCCCTGTATTGGATGGTAAAGCCAAGAGACCTTTTTCCAGCAGGAATGTTTTTTCCCTCGTAGAGGTCAAAGACCCATGAGTCCTCTATCAGTTCAGAAGGGAAAGACCTGATAAGTTCAAGTATCTCTTCTGATGCTATTGTGCTGTCGACAAGGAGAGATATATCACGCTGTGTGTAGGGAAACCGGGGCAGGGCTGTGTACGTAATCTTTCTACCGGTCTGTACGGCAAGGCTTGCGAGGTCCAATTCGAATACCCCTACTTCGGATTTTATATTTTTGAGGTCAAGTACGTTTTTTATCTCTGGTGAGAGGCAGCCTACATAACCGGTCCTCTTGTCTCCAGCATAAATATCTGCTGACTTGCCCGGATGCAGAAAAGGCTCTGTTGTTAAGGAAAAGGCGCAGGATCTAATCCGGTTTGACTGGAATATCTTCTCGATAACTCCCTTTAGTATATAGTAGACTTCAACTCTATCCTCCCAAAGCTTCTGCCCGTGCTGGTAAAGATAGATTGCTCCAAGGACGGGTTTTTCACAGGGCAACTTTCCCCCCTTGTTTATGAAGACCCTTGAGACCTCAAAGAGCTTT
>BDTQ01000064.1 GCA_002898135.1 bacterium BMS3Bbin07 | reverse complement strand
CACAACACCTCTCTTTACTCAGGAATCACGGAATTATTGACTACTATATGGATGGAAGACTGAGATGCTACTTCCTTGTTGATCCTGTAATTCCGGATATCCTGAAGCTGCTTGAACAGGACTACTCCGGGTCACTCCCTGCCCCGGCATGTTGTCCTGTTACCAAAAAAGGGAAGTATCCAGGGGAAAGGAGAAGATAAATATTCGAAATAAGCATTTATACAGGAGGACAAAATGCAGAAAGAGATAGTCTTGTTTCTATCCACCACGCCGTACAGCTTTGAAAACACCCATACTATCTTCAGGCTCGCAGATGCCGCACTGAAAAAGGGGCATAAGGTGAGGCTGATTGCATCAGGAGACGGGGTATTCTCCATAGTAAAGGGACAACTGCCGCAGTCCCTCTCGGTAATGGAGGATCTCGTCGGCAGGGGACTCAAGGTAGATATATGAACGGGCTGTATGCAAAGCCGCGGTCTTGCGGCTGAAGATTCTGTTGAAGGCGGAGAGATGAGTTCGCTAAAAGGGCTCTTCGATGTAATAAAGAGCAAACCGGTATTTTTAAACTTCGGGATATAGGAGGAGGCATGGGAGACATCAGCATAATTTTGAGAAGGCCGCCCTACGGCACTGTAGACGCCTCTGAGGCCATTCGTCATGCCCTGGGAGGTGTTGTAGAGGATTATGCAGTCAAGCTCATCCTCGTGGACGGTGGGGTCAACGCAGCACGCAGAAACCAGGATACATCCGGTACCGAATATATGAACGCAGGTGAAGGCATCAGGGACTGTATTGATATGGGAGTTGATGTATATGCCGACAAGCTCTCATTAAAGGATTCTCATCTTGAGGCTGACGAGATTGAAGAGGGGATTATTATTGCAAGCAGCTCTGAAATTGCAGAACTCGTGAAAGAATCAGACACAACAATAATTTTTTAATTGAATATTGTTAACAGTTGAAACCGGTTTTTTTAAACTGAAATGGTATTAATCTTAAAGAGAGGAGGCCTTTAAAATGCTTGTGATTATAAAGAGTGCGCCTGATACCCCGGAAGGTAAAAGGGGGATTAAGCTTGCGAGAGATATGGCTGCAGATATCTGCCTGATTCAAAACGCAGTTTATTTCGCCCAGATTGAGAGACTTGAGGGCTTCTGCGGCACGGCTTACGCCGTAAAAGAGGACCTTCAGCTCAGGGGACTTCAGGAAGATGACATCGAAAGGGGACTGAAGATAATCGGATGGGATGAACTCATAGATATGTTGACAGGTGAAGATAAGGCAATTGGTGCATTTTAAGCACAAAGTTGTAACTGAAACAGCACTCACTAAAAAAATCTGGCAGGCCACACATCCCTAAACTTACAATTATTATCTTACCTTACATTTTTCTCTTGACAAAATCTTAAAATTATGATAAAAATATCTGCATGAGCGCCTCGTTACCTCCCCTACGCTGCTGTCCGTTACCAGCGGACAGCAGCTTTTTTTACACCTGATACCTTCTACATGGCCCTGCATTAGCTTACAGCAGCCCTGTTTGAAAATTAACCATATTTTTTCTTCTTGGGAGTGACGGCTAAAAGGTACGCCTGTTAGCTGCACTTGAGCCATGGTAATGGCAGAGAGAACACCTTATGGGAGGTGGTGGATTACCACCGCTTCCATGACAGCTGCGGCACCGGTTCGGTGTATATGGATGATCAGGGCTGATGTGGTGAACATATTCCCAGAAATTGGGTCTCCCGCTATAATTTGTATCATCAACATGACACTGCCTGCAGAGGTAACCGAAATCCTTGGTTCCACTACCAACGGTTCCGGCAAGGACACTCCCGTTCACCTCTCTTCTTATCAAGTAGTCATTGGGTGAGCCATGCGGTTCATGGCAGTCGGTACAGGAAAGCACATACTGGCGATAATTTGTGGGTAAAAATGGAGGTTTTATATCAATCCCACCAGTTGCATAATTCTTTCCATGCTTGTCTCCACCACTCTCTCCACCTGTAGTAACCCAGTCAATAAGCTCCAGGGTTCCTCCAAGCGTAGTACTGTAGATCGTGTTTGTTGCATTATGACAATCCGTACAGAAGGAGACAAAGTCCGTAAGATTGGAGCCATCCTGTGTGGTGGAACCATCGGGCTCAAAAGTTGTGGTAGAACCGTAACGATAGGGGGCCTGATACAATAATCCGCCAACATAATCGCTCATTCTTTCACCTATGTCATCCCCCCAGAGTCCCCAGGCATCATTGTCCCTGCTGTGCAGACTTGGACGAGATACAGGCCACCCTCTTGTACTGATGCTCTTGGCACTGTTTGGCGCATTAGGGGGGTCACCCTGGGCAGAGTGTGGATTATGACAGGCAGCACAGGGATTTGAATCAGAGGTGTAACCCCATCTGCCATCAATGAATGTGCTTATATCGTCAAGGTGGTGGGAAGCCCCGGGAGAGGTAAAGGAAAACGCCTCAAGGATATCATCAAGGGTATCCAGGGTCCAGCCACCTGCCCTAAAACTGTAACAACGGTTTAAAAGGCTGCCCCCCGCCTGATAAGAACCCGTATCAGTATGGCAGTTAAAGCAAACATTCACGGTCTGGGAGACATTGCTTGTATTAAACAGCAGATACTTGTCCGGCCCACCGGCAGGGGCAGGCTCAGAGCCGCCAATACTTGCATGTTGCTCATGGCAGTGGGCACAGAGCCCCGTGGGATAATCAGTGGGAAAGCCTGTGGCAGATCGTTTGGCTCCATAGGTACTGTCCCCGTGGGCAGAATTAAGGTAGGAGCCGGCATCTGCCGGGCCGGTGTACAGAAAGACCGCTGAAACAAGAAAGACAACCGATATAATTAGTATTCTGCTTTTTCCACGTCTCAAATCTCTAACCTCCGGATTGGAGATTTACTTCACACAACAACAATGTCATTAATCACTTCAGTTCCTGGATGTATGGCAAACACCACACCCAT
>BDTQ01000063.1 GCA_002898135.1 bacterium BMS3Bbin07 | reverse complement strand
GAGGTAGTGTGCGCTGCCAAGGCAGAGAGTGTATCTCAGTTCAGGGAAGAGGTGTTCCTTGAGAAAGGGAAGGTCATTCTCCACAAGCTGCCGCTGCAGGGTCTTTGTATAGGTGGAGACAACAACCCGCTGTGTATCTTCACTTTTAAAATGCTTGATAATCGGGATGAGATAGGCGAGGCTCTTGCCGACACCAGTGCCTGCCTCTACAATAAGATGTCTGTCCTCCATAAGGGCATTCATGATCGCCCCGGCCATTTCAAGCTGCTGCGGACGGTCTTCATAATTCACAAAACAGGAGGCAATCGGCCCGGTGCCGTGAAAGCAGGTTTTTATATCAGCCAACTCAACAGACATCTGAAATTATATCATAATTTTCATAATTCACCGCCTTGTAATCCTCTTTCACTCCCTGTCTTGCAGGCTTTTCAATAAATGCCCTATAATGGACAAAGACGTGCAGGAACAGATCACACTGCGGATAAAAAAGGAGATGGCATTGTCGGAAAGGATTCCCCCGGAGATTAAGCAGGAGATGGAGAGGCTCGTCAGGGAGCTCAACTACCACTGCTACCGGTATTATGTCCTTGATTCCCCTGTCATCTCGGATGAGGAGTATGACCGTCTCTTCCTTCGTCTGAAGGAGCTTGAAGAGAAGTACGATTATATACTGCCCGACTCCCCCACCCAACGGGTTGGCGCCCCTCCCCTTGACAAGTTTGAGAAGGTGAAACATACCGAGCCCATGCTCTCTCTTGACAATGCCTTCTCACATGAGGAGGTAAGAGAGTTTGACGGCAGGGTCAGGAGGTTTCTCGGCACTGATGATGAAATTGAATACACGGTTGAGCCGAAATATGACGGCCTTGCTATTGAGTTGACATACAGGAACGGACTCCTGTTGAGGGCCTCCACAAGGGGTGACGGTTATGTGGGGGAGGATGTTACGCAGAATATCCGGACCATAAAGTCCGTGCCCCTGAAGATAGAAGAAGTCGAGAAGGTCCCTGATGAGATCGATATCCGCGGAGAGGTTTATATGGATATCGAGGAGTTTGAGGCTTTGAACCGGGAGAGGGAAGAGAAGGGGGAATCTCCCTTTGCCAATCCCAGAAATGCAGCTGCTGGCTCGGTACGGCAGCTCGACCCGTCGATAACAGCCTCCCGAAGGCTCCACCTTGCGTGTTACGGAGCCGGGGCAGTAAAGGGAATGGAGTTCCGAAGTCAATGGGAGTTTATAGGGTGGCTTGAGAAGGCCCGGTTTCCGGTTCCTGTTATAGTAAGGCTTGCAAGGGGGGTTGATGAGGTTGTAGAGGTCATCAGAGAGATAGAGGAGAAGAGGAGAGACTTTCCCTTTGAGACCGATGGCGCTGTTGTCAAGGTGAATGACTTTGAGCTGCAGCGCGCTCTTGGTGTAAAGACCCGGGAGCCGCGCTGGGCTATTGCCTATAAATTCCCGGCCCACCAGGGGACGACCAGGATAAGGGAGATAATCCCGAGTGTCGGCAGGACAGGGGTGATAACACCTGTTGCGCTTCTTGAGCCCGTCAGGATCGGTGGAGTTACCGTTTCCCGTTCCACCCTGCATAACTGGGATGAGATTAAGAGAAAAGACATAAGGGTGGGGGATACTGTGGTGGTTGAGAGGGCCGGAGATGTCATCCCCCATGTTGTGATGGTAATAAAGGAGAAGAGGACGGGAAGGGAAAAGCCTTTTGCCATTCCTGAAAAGTGCCCTGTGTGCGGGGCCAAGGTGGTGAGGGAAGAAGGTGAGGTTGCCTTCAGGTGTGTTGGTATTAACTGTCCTGCACAGGTTCAGGAGCGGATAAAACACTTTGCATCAAGGGCTGCCATGGATATTGAGGGTCTTGGTGAAAAAAATGTGGAGCTGCTTTACTCAAGGGGGCTTATAAGGCATTTCGTGGACATATACAGGCTGAAAAAGGAGGACCTCCTTAAACTGCCGAGGTTTGCCGAGAAATCAGCCCAAAACCTCGTAGACGCAATTCAGAAGAGCAAAAAGACCACACTTGCCAGGTTCCTCTATGCCCTCGGCATACTACATGTTGGCGAGTATGCAGCAAAGCTCCTTGCCAGGCACTTTAAAAACCTTGAAGACCTGTATAATGTAAGCCCTGAGAGGATTGCCGGCATAAAGCAGCTGGGTGAGAAGATCGCCCGCTCGGTCTCGGACTTCTTCAGCGACCCCGAAAACCTGCATACCCTCGAAACCCTCAAATCCCTTGGGCTTGAGATAACAAACCCTGACTTTGAGGGTAAAAAGAAGAAAAAACAGCCGCTTGAAGGCCTTACTTTCGTGATTACCGGCACGCTGCCCAGGCCGAGGAAAGAGGTGGAGGGCATGATTGAAGACCTCGGTGGTCATGTCTCCTCAGCAGTCTCAAGGAGTACCGATTACCTTGTTGTCGGGGAGTCTCCGGGCTCAAAACTGCAGAAGGCCCGGGACCTTGGAGTCAGGACCATAAGTTTTGAGGAGCTGCAGGAAATGACTGAGAGCTGATATTTGCTGGGAGTTTTTTATGTGACGCTGATTATAGTAATGTTGAGGGGAGGTGATAAATGTGACAGGGTGAGGGTGGACAGTCTTGTAAATGGGGTGCTTATACGTTTTTATTTTCTAACTATAATAATCATTACAGGGAGGGGATATGAAGAGAATGAAAGTTTTTGCGTTTATATTTATCATAGCGGCTGCCTTGGTCGGATGCGCACCGGACCTGGTGGTGAAAAATCTGGATGTAACCTGGAATGCAGTAGAGAAAAAGGCAAGCGCGGAGATTGCCAATACCGGCAACAAGGATGCCGGAACCTTTATGGTCTATTTTAACGGTGATGAGGATCCTGAGTCTCCGAACCATA
>BDTQ01000062.1 GCA_002898135.1 bacterium BMS3Bbin07 | reverse complement strand
TTGTGGGTCTTTGATGTCAATACAATAAGACATATATAATATTTGTTTCGATTGAGAATGAGAATATGAAGAGGAGATGTGGTGTACACCACATCTCCTTTATTTTTAAAGTTAGCTGATTATAAGTGTTACCACTAATTAAGGTTCGAATAGTACAGGTACGGATTGACGCTACTCTGGACTACGGGACGAATGGAAGAAAAGTTGTTTCGATGGAGTGGTGTAAGGTTTTGCGTGTTACGAGTGTCGAAGTTTCTTGCAGAAAGGATTGTGATACAGATACTGCTTTCAGAATTTCTTTTAAAATACAGGGACTTGTATTCATGGTGCAGTAATTGCAATTATAATCGTGATAATCATTAAAGCTTTCATGTTTCAACGAAAAAGACAAGGACTAATTGAGAGAAGGAACAGTTTAAGGTAGGGGGAAAAGGGTGTTTACCCTGAGACTGTCAAATCATAAGGGAAGGAGGGAGAAAGTGATGAAAAGGATGCTGGTATGCTTTGTTGCCGTAATGATGGTTTTTGGAACAGTGAAAATGGCAAATGCACTTGTTATCGGAGGAAGTGCATGGTCGTATGATTTTGATGATAACGCATTTGTTGACAGTGTTATTGACAGTGAGGGTGGATGGTATTGGAGTGGTGGCACAGAAGACGGGTTGTTGAATGGTAATGTTAATGATGGTGGTATTGCGTTGCTCGATGGTGATTATATGTCCTTTATATTCACCGACAATGTGGCCGTCAACGGTGCTGGTGCAGATTTAGCGATCTTTGAGGCAGGTTTTCCTGCAGAAGATTTCTTTATAAGTGTGAGTTTTTTCACAGATAATACAGGATGGTCATCACCTCTTAGGAGGTACAGTACAACCTATACCGGTACCGGAGGAGAGGCCAGCGGTTATAATTTAAACGTTGCAGCGATAGACCTCTCCGATTTTGGAGTCGCTGAAGGTTCATTTATCTCTGCTGTAAAAATCTATGGGATTACAGCATCGTATTCCTGCTGTGGTAGAAGCACCACCAATGATCCAGAACAAAATCAGCGTTGTTGTAGAAGTGAAGGGGGGACCGATTTAGTAGCAATTGGTGCAATGAATAATGGTGTCCCCGTCCCTGAACCAGCTACATTTCTGCTCATAGGCTCCGGGCTTGTTGGTCTTGGATTTATGAGGGGAAAGTTCAAGGGTTAGTAAAACTCTCCTGGTCTTGACTGAACTCTGACAGGGAGATGCGGTTAATAACACTGCATCTCCCTGTATTTTTTGAGTTTCCACAGACCCCTTACCAGACTGCCATCAGAGTACTGCATTGACGATAAAAATCCCGCGTAATCCGAAAATCAAAGGCGTATACAGAAACCTCAAGTATACAGGGGGACAAAATTGCCCAATTCCGGTTAAAATAATCAACAGGGAGGTTTAATAATCATGCGAATGTCGGAAAGCTTAATAATTGTGACCGGTTTGCCGCGCTCAGGGACCTCAATGATGATGAAGATGTTGCAAACCGGTGGTATGGAGGTTTTGATGGATAACATCAGAAAGGCAGATGAGGATAACCCTGAGGGTTATTATGAATTCGAGAGGGTAAAGAAGATAAAAGAGGACACTTCCTGGTTGGACGGTGTAGAGGGTAAGGTAGTTAAAATGGCTTCCATGTTATTATATGATCTGCCTTCAGATAAGAAGTATAGATTGATCTTTATGAAGAGGAATCTGGAGGAGATTTTACTGTCGCAGAGGAAGATGCTTCAAAGGAAAGGGGCCGAGGATAATATTGACGATGAAGAGATGCGGAGACTGTTCAGTAAGCACCTTGAAGAAATAGAGGCATGGCTTTCAGGACAGCAGAACGTGGAAGTCCTTTATGTGGATTATAATGATATGCTCAGGAAGCCTCAGGAAAATATCCGGATTCTGAACGGTTTTTTAGATAATATTCCCGATACGGATAGAATGATTAAGGTAGTTGATAACTCATTGTACAGAAACAGAAAATCCTCAGGCATTAAGGCAGATGAGAGAGAGCCAGAAGATGAGACGGAAAGTGTAAAAGACGACGAAAAAATCAAGGCACGCCTCAGTGAACTGGGTTATATGTGATGATCAACTCAGACAGATGTATTTTTTTAGCGGTTGAATCAGGGGAGAAATAGGTGTTATGTTAAAAAGACTCTTCAGAAAGAAAAGTAAGAAGGTTGTTGTTCTGGGGCTTGACGGCGTTCCCTGTTCTTTACTGAACAGGTTTGCTGATGAGGGCATCATGCCTAATATAGCAAGACTGCGGCAGGAGGGGACTCTCTGCAGCATGACTGCCTCAATCCCGGAGGTATCATCAACGTCCTGGAGCACTTTTATGACTGGAGTGAATCCAGGGAGACACGGTATCTATGGGTTTATGGAGGTTGATAAGAATACTTATTCGTGGAGATTTCCCAACTTCAATGATCTCAAAAGCAGGACGATATGGGAGATAGCCGGGGATAACGGCAAGAGAAGCATTGTATTAAACATCCCTTCAACCTATCCTGCAAGACCATTAAATGGTATGCTTGTTTCAGGATTTGTAGCCCTTGACCTCAGGAATGCCTCCTATCCTGATGCAATGTACCGGTATCTGAGCAGTACCGGGTACAGGCTTGACGTGGATGCCGGGAAGGCGGTAAAGTCCATGGATGAATTCACTGATGATATTATTCAGACCTTCAGAAAAAGGGTTGAGGCTATAAATTACCTTTATGATTCAGAGGAATGTGACCTGTTTATTGCTGCTATTACAGAGACTGACAGATTGCACCATTATCTTTGGGCTGCCCTGGATGACGCATCCCATCCGCAACATGAGTTTTTTATAAGTTTTTATCAGGAG
>BDTQ01000061.1 GCA_002898135.1 bacterium BMS3Bbin07 | reverse complement strand
CCCGGCCTTTTAAAACTGTTTAAAAAGTGGAAGGAGAAAAGAAATGCAGATAAGTGACAAGGCTGAAGAGATACTGGAGCACCTGTGGATAATGATCAGGGAGATGGGTGAGGAGACGGTAGGTATGAAGGAGCTGAAGACGGACAGGGATGCTCCGGAGATTCAGGAACTTCTGTTGTTGAAGTATATTGATGTTTTCTCTGACTCGGTGACGTTGAGAGAGGAGGGGGTTGGAGAGGCTGAGAGTGCTATAAGGAGACACAGGCTGGCTGAGCGCCTGATGGTTGATGTGTTTGATTTGGACAGAGGGCGTATGGAGGAGAATGCCTGTCTTTTTGAGCATCTGCTCCGTAAAGATGTGGAGGAAAGCATTTGCACCCTTTTGGGTCATCCGGAGTTCTGCCCTCATAACAGGCCCATCCCTGCAGGAATGTGCTGCAGGAATTCTGTAAAGACAGCAAGGAATATTGTGACGAGCCTGTCTGATGTCAGCAAGGGTACAAAGGGGAGGGTGGCATACCTGCACACGAGGGATAATAAAAAGCTTCAGAAACTGATGACCATGGGTATATTGCCGGGAGTCACCATAGAAGTGATGCAGACCTTCCCATCGTATGTCTTCAGGCTTGGACATGCACAAATAGCAGTAGATAAGGAAATGGCGGGAGATATATTTATGAGGTTGGGGAGATAGGTTTTAAGAAAAATGAACTTCCTTTTTTCTTTTTTAATCTTTGAGCTTCATTTCAATTGGTCAAACATGTTAAAATATCAGGGAGTTATCAGTGAATGTTAAGGAGGTTGTATATGTTTAAGAAGGTTCTCATTGTTACTGTCCTGTTTCTTTTCCTGTCTCAGAGTGTAGCCTTTGCAGCAGGGGCCAAGGGAGAGATAGTCTACAGGGATGCACTGTATGGGGCAGTGGTTGGTGCCATACTCGGAGGCGCTATTTATCTTGTTGATCAGGATGACTTTGCTGCGAAGCTTGGTATGGGAGTGGCTGTGGGTACACTGGGCGGCCTCGTTTTTGGAGTTGCAGAGACAAGGAGTTTTGTTGAGATAAGGAAGGATAATGTAAGATTTGCCCTGCCTTTACCAATGATACAGAAGAAACATTCCGGCATACTGTACTCAACCTCGCTTCTGAGAGTTGATTTTTAGTTTGATCCTGAAAAAAAGAGTCTGCATAATGACCTTGTTATATGAAATCCATAAAAATTTCCAGGCAGCATATAGATAGGTTAATACAGCATGCCCGTGCCGGTGCTCCAGAAGAGGTGTGCGGGATACTGGCCGGAACGGATGACGAGGTTTCCGAGGTCTTTGAAATGGCCAATACAGAGCACTCTCCTGTCAGCTACTTCATGGATCCAAAAGAGCAGTTCCAGGTTATGAAGGCCATCAGGGAGATGGGGCTCAGGATGGTGGCAATCTATCACTCCCACCCTGCATCAGAGGCATTTCCATCAGCAAAGGATGTCAGGCTTGCCTTTTATGACGATCTTGCCTATATAATAATCAGTCTTATGAATGATGAACCTGTTGTGCGTGCTTTCAGCATCAAAGAGGGCCGTGTGGAAGAGTTAAAGATTGTAACAGCTTGGATGGAGTGTCCATGAAAAAGGCAGGATTTATTTATGACGACGTTTTTCTGAATCATCTGCCTCCCGAGTGGCATCCTGAATCTCCACAACGCCTCGAGGCAATACACAAAAGACTGAAGAATTCCGATATATGGGACTCCCTCCTCCATCTCAAGCCCCAAAAGGCAAGTTTTGAAAAGATAGGGGTTGTTCATACCAAAGATTATATTGAGAGAATAAAGACCTTTGGCACAGGTTATCTTGATGCTGACACGTATATGTCCGAAGGGACCCTTGAGGCGGCCCTTTATGCTTCCGGGGCAGTTATGGAAGCCATTGAGAAGTGTCTTCAGGGTGTTATAAATAGTGCATTTTGTGCAGTCCGCCCGCCGGGACACCATGCTGAGGCCGACAGGGCCATGGGGTTCTGCATATTCAACAACGTGGCTGTGGGGGCAGGATATGCCCGGAGTTTGGGGTATGACAGGGTCTTTATAGTCGACTTTGATGTCCACCACGGCAACGGCACAGAGCATATCTTCTATGAAGACGATACGGTATTCTACTTCAGTACCCACCAGTACCCCCATTACCCAGGCACCGGAAGTGAGCAGGAGAGGGGCTCCGGCAGGGGAGAGGGTTTTACGTATAATATCCCCTTGCCGTCCGGTTCAGGGGATAAGGAGTACACACAGATATATACGGAGGAGCTCAAAGGCCTTGTATCTTCTTTTAATCCGGATATCATCCTGATATCCGCGGGTTACGATATACACACAAAAGACCCCCTCTCCGGCATTCATGTGACGGACGACGGAATAAGAAGTATAGTAAAGGGTATACTCACAGCAGCAGAGGGTGTTCCCGCAGTATTTTCCCTTGAGGGTGGATACGACCTGACAGCGCTCGCTGATTCCGTATTGATAACAACAGAAGAGATGCTTGGGATGTGACGGGATTTTTTTGTTTTTGCTTGTTTTTATCTTTTGTATGTGGTATAAATATTTTATGGAGGGTTTTTAATGGAGAGAAAGGTATTATATTTTGAGAAACCAGGTCGTGATAATACAGAGGACTGCCTTAAGGCAGTCCAGGATATACTCAAAGAGGGAAATATCCGTGATCTTGTGATTGCCTCCACAACCGGTGAGACAGGGCTTCGGTTCAGCGAGGCATTGAAGGACAGGGGGCTGAACATAGTCGTTGTTACACATTCTCACGGGTTCAGGGAGCCCAATACCATAGAGATGCCTGCTGAGGTGGTAAAAAGGA
>BDTQ01000060.1 GCA_002898135.1 bacterium BMS3Bbin07 | reverse complement strand
CCGGTATCGGCAGGATAAGTCCTTACGGTGAAAGGGCTATAGCGAGACACGAGATCAAGTTGACACTGACAGACCTCATCAGGACCTCATCAGCGCTTTTAAAAAGCAGGGGGAGGTTTTTTATGGTTTATCACCCGTGCCGGTTCAGTGAAGCAGTTTATGCAATGAAGGCTTTTTCCATTGAGCCAAAAAGGGTCAGGTTTGTCCATCCCGACAATAACTCGGAGGCTGCAATGGTCCTCATTGAGGCAGTCAAGGGCGGAGGAGTTGAGTTAAAAGTGGAGAAACCCCTGTTTATATACGAAAGGGATGGATTATATACAGAGGAAATGGCTGCACTTTATTCCGTATAGGTTGTCTGTGCATGTATCTTCAAAGAGGCGGGGTTATGGTAAAATGAGGACAAATACAGATTGTCGGTTCTGCCATAATTTGCAGACCGGTGCATTTCTGCAATAGAGGTTAAATTATATGAATTTTCAGTTAATTGGGTGTGGGTCATGAGAAATGGAAGCATAAGTTCCAAAATACGTATACCCATCCTTGCTTTCCTTTTATTAATTATTGTTTTTATTATCTCTGTTTCAATTTCAACAGCTAACCGGGTCTCCAGGCAATATTTCAACACCTTTTTTGAACTCCATCGATTGCAAATCGAGTCAATTATCAAATCAGCGAGAAATATGGATGATGCCATAAAATTGATAAAAAAACATCAAAATACGGAAGGTATCACATATGCAATATTTCAGAATGGCGTCTCCATTTCAAGTAAAGGTGACATATCTGGAGCAAAGGAGATCAAGGAGAGAAATAAACTTGTGAAAACCAGAGTTAGCGGTTCGAGAGGTTATGGTTACCGATTCGCTTATCTGCCGTGGGGGTGGGAGATAGTTCTGGCCAGTTCACCTGTAATGCCGGGTTCTGTTGAGGCTGCCAATAACATAATGTTATCAGGTATAAGTTTTGCCGCCGTCCTTTTCATTATCGGGATAATGGCTGTAGTGAACAGGAACCTGAAGGTGCCCCTTGACAGACTTATCCGGAAACTGAGGGAAGGTCAACCCCTTACGCATACAGGGGTGAAGGAGTTTGACTTTCTCGTGGATGCGATAAACGGGGCATTTGACTCAGAGAAGGAACAACGCTTAAAGACGGAGATACTTCACAGGGCGGCGGTAGCGCTTAATGAGTCCATGTCCCTCGATGATACACTCAGGACAATACTTGACGCCGCAAGGGGATTGATTTATGCCGACTATGCCGCAATTGCCCTGTTTAATGAGAAAGGGGAATTTTCAAAGATCATCTCCAATGGTATCGATACAGAGGAGATACGACAGAGGGTTGGGAAGTATCCCGAGGGGAAGGGGATTTTAAGAATGATGCAACTGAGTCTTATGCCGGTCAGAATAGATGATGTAACGAAACACGGGGCCTTTTCAGGGAGTCTGCCTGATGGCCATCCTTCAATAAGAAACTTCCTCGGTTATCCGATATTTTCAAGCAGGGGATTACCGCTTGGCTCTATTTATTTTGCAAACAAGGCTACGGGTTCCTTTACCGAAGAGGACGAAAGGTTTCTTATGGCAATTGCCTCTGATGCGGCCGTTGCTATTCAGCGCGTATCTGCAACAGAGGAGTTGAGGAGATTTAAAAAGATTATAGACTCTGCCTTTGATATTGTCACCTTTACTGATGAAGAGGGACATATTATTTATGTGAACAGGGCATTTGAGGAGCTGACAGGCTACACAAAGTCTGAGATGTCAGGAAAGGGGTTGTTTGCCCTGAATGAAGGAATATACGATGAGGATTTTTACTCGAATATATTCAATAGTATAAGGTCCGGGCACCCCTGGAGGGGTGAACTGATTAACAGAAAGAAGAACGGTGAAGAGTTTATTGTCTCTTCGGTTATTTTTCCCATTCACTCCGACAGTGGCAGAACTATCAACTTTGTCTCCATTCAGCGGGATATAACAGAGGAGAAGAAGCTGTATGCACAGTTGCTCAGGGCTCAGAAAATGGAGGCAATAGGGACACTTGCCGGGGGTATTGCCCATGACTTTAACAACATACTTACTGCTGTTCTTGGTTATGCGGAGGTTATCAAGCACAAGATCAGCAAGGATGACCCGATATATAAGGGGATTGACATTATTGAAAAATCGGCACAACAGGGGGCAGCCCTTGCCGGCAGGATACTGGGTATAACAAGAAAGGAAAAACTTGAGTTGAAGGTAGTGGACATTAATGCAATCATTAGAGAGACCTTTGACATATTAAACAGGAGCATACCCAAGGAGATTAACATTGAACTGAATCTCAGGGACGGAATACCCCCGATAAAAGCTGACCCTGTACAGATTCAGCAGGTAATTATGAATCTTGCAATCAATGCCAAAGACGCCATGCCTGATGGTGGAACATTAAGGATAGAAACGGACAGGGTCGGCAGGGAAAACGGGGCTGCAAACGGAATTGCTTCAGATTCAGGTGGCGGCTTTGTAAAGCTTGCTGTATCCGACACAGGGGCGGGGATTGATAATGATCTCCAGAGCAGGATATTTGATCCTTTTTTTACAACCAAGGAGCCAGGGAAAGGGACGGGCCTTGGTCTTTACATAATCCACTCGATAGTTACAAACCATGGTGGTTATATAAATCTTTATTCCGAGCCTGGCAAGGGGACGAGATTCAATATGTATTTCCCTGTCTGCAGGGGGGAGGTTAAAGATACAGAGAGCTTTGCAGAAGAGGAGTTGACCGGCAGCGGAATGATACTTGTGATTGATGATGATCAGAATATCAGGGAGCTTGGAAAGGATCTGCTGGAGTCCCTTGGTTAT
>BDTQ01000059.1 GCA_002898135.1 bacterium BMS3Bbin07 | reverse complement strand
AGAAGGATGAAAAGGCCATTGAACTTTGGGCGGCAAACAATGCATCGGCCTATCGTGAATCGCTGACAGAAGGCATTGAGCAGAACATGTATATGTTGCACCTCGATCTTCTGGATAAGCCGGCTGATCCCAAAAATGAAAAAGGAGATAAAATCAGAATGCGTATTCGCTCACCTATTTCAGGTTCGATGCAAACCTTTCAAGGCAAGGTGATCAAGCGCGACAAGTACCGCGTTGTAATGCGGGAAAAAGGTGGCAACTTGTTCTCGATTGGAACAGGTTTGGAAGAATAATTAAACCTTGAGGGCAACACTTATGAAAACAAAGATTCCTATAGTACTTTTGGTCTGTTTTTTGTTGTCAGCCTGTACTGCCATGCAATCCGTTCATGTGCAACTAAACTATACACCTAGAAAAAATCGCGTAAAAACAATGCCCACAGAAGGAGAAAAGGCTAACTTACGCATTGCAAAGATCGCTGTTTTCGATAAAAGGGTTGATCAAAAACACTTGGGAAGCACAGATACCCCGATCTATGGTACTGGGGTAATCGAATGGGTACGGGGCGGGATTATATCACTTTCTGAATTCGGTTATTCTTTCCCTTCTTTGAATGAGGAAGGAAACACCCCAGGACTGTCACTCAAGGTGAACATCAAGCGTGTATCCTGTCGGGGTACAGTTATGCATATGCGCTGTACTGTATTCATCAAGGTCGGCTTCTTCTCCGATGGGGTACTTATCCAACGGAAGTCATACTATGGTTCGCAAATTGAAGATAAAGGTCTCATTAGCCAAGGTACGCGACACTTTGGAGAGAAGGCTGTCCTGCGGGGTTTGAATGGAGCATTGGAACAATTCCTGGTCAAATTAGAAGCCGATCTGCGGGAAATCAAAGATGGACTAAAGCCTAAAACTTAAAGGAAGGGACAACACCTTTCCTGATGTTGTTTGCAGTTAAACGTTTTCCCGGCGGTAAATGGCAACAGAGACTTTAAAATGGTAAATTGTCACGGCCAGAATAAAATGCTTGATTGCGAATGAACAGTTCCTTCCGGAAATTCAGTGCAAGGAATAAAGAAACAGAAACATAAGGTATCCACCTTGTAGTAATATGTAGAGAAAAGGAAATATTGCCGTAAATTGTGGGGATGAGACCATAAAACGCTTTCATGTAAAGTGATGGCGGATTTCTACTTAGAGTCTGTGTATAAAGTCGAATAGGTGCCGTTTTTCTGTCATTTCCCGAAAGCGTTCGGGGAATCGTTTTTCAAGAAGGATTCCCGACTCGCTTCACTTGCGGGAATGACAAATAACTGTAGTTTATACACAGACTCTACTTGGGGAGATACTTCAGGGGGGCAGGAAAGAGGCATGAGATTCATGCGGATTCTTACAGCTTTATCTGTTTTTTTGTTGCTGTTGACCCCTTCCATTGCCCTTAGTGCTGAAATAACCCTCTGGCTCATGGCGGGTGAATGTCTGCCCGAGAGGGCCTATTCAGCGGAAGATTTTGCGGATTTTGCGGCAAGGTATCCGTATGCAAGCATAGATATAGGACAGGATCAAGAGAGGTCTATGCTTGTGCTGATGGAGAACAGGGGGATTCTGCAAAGTATCGAGGAGTTCAGACAGGGATTCCTGAGGGAGAGGATGCTCGATTCCGGGGGTGGAGACCTGATAATCAGGGTGCTGTTTATCGGTTGGCACAAAAATCCCTTCGGCAGGATCCTTGATAATGCCGTGAAGGAGGGGGTTGATGTTGTTCAGATAGGCTCTACCTGGACTGCAGCTCTTGCACAGAGTGGCGTACTGAAAGAGATTACCGAAGTTGTAAAGCCGCTTAAGGGAGAATACATGAACTCTGCCCTCCAGGGCTCCAGGATATTGGGCGAGGACGGCTACTATGCAATCCCCTGGGTCCTTGACATCAGGACGTGGTTTTACAACAGGGAGCTTTTCGAGGAGGCAGGGATAAAGTCCGAATCCCTCAAGACCCTGGATGATCTGGAAAGGGCCTGTGGAAAATTTAAGGCAAACGTAAAAGAGAAGGGTGTCTGGTTTATCGGAATACCGACTTCCGGGGATGATTACAGCACCCTGCATAGCGCCATGACCTGGATATGGGGGTGGGGTGGAAACATTGTCAACGGCAAAGGTCTTCCGGGGATAGGAGATAAGCGTGCGATAGAGGGGATGAGCAGGTATGTTGGACTTGCAGTGAAGGGTTGTGCCCCACTGAAAGGCGGAGACGGTAAGGCCCTCCGTCTTGTTGACATTGAGACCGATTTCCTGAAGGGTAAATACGCAATGATATTCATAGGTCCCTGGATTCTGGATGCAGTGGCAGGGGCTGAAAGACCTGACCGGTTTGTGAACGCGGGTTCCATGTCAGGACCTGCCGTATCTTCTGGAAACATCTTTACCGGTGGCAGTCAACTGGCCTTGATAAACTCACCCCGCAGTCCCATGGAAGAAGAGGCGTCAAAGGAACTCATGAAATTCCTTTCTTTCAGGGGTAATTCCGGCGCTGGGCTCTCTCCGAGGATAGGGAACTTTGAAGCCCTCCTCAAAGACCCGAAACTTCGCACCTATCCCCTCACCCTGATCAGGCAGGAGTTCCGTGCTTATCCGAGCATTCCGGAGTGGGGAGAGGTTGAGGGGATAATGGTCAGGCACGTTGCAAATGTTTTTAAGAGGGTTGGAGAAGGTGAAGGCCGCAGAGATGTGATAACATCTGAGTTCGGAGTGGCACGGCAAGAGATTGCACGGAGCATGGGAAGTGAGAGGCTGCCTCAATGGGCTGTTATTGCAATAGTCGTGTTTATCGGTGGCGCCCTGTTTTTCC
>BDTQ01000058.1 GCA_002898135.1 bacterium BMS3Bbin07 | reverse complement strand
TTGCAGGATTTTTTCTGTCTGTACTCTAAATAAATACCGAAGACCAACAGAAGAGTTGTTAATTATTGTCTCGGTCTGGTAAACTTTATACCGAAAAGAATATTTAAGGTTAAAGGTATGATCTTTTTTTACTTCAGGATGAACATAACAACTGCCACGCGTCAGCTTTGGATTTTCTGTTGCTCCTGAGCTTTTCTTTTGTCCCTGTATTATCAGGTGTTCTGTTGTGGGCTATCCTGTATGTTTTATATCTAAATTACAATTATGGAAGAGGAAAATAATGAAAAAACGATACAGAATACAGTTTCCCAAAAGAGAAACAGAAAAACTTGAACAGGATGAAGCCTTTTTTTATTTAGTAGAGCCTGCAGGAAAGAAGAAAATTCGTTTTCATGATTATGATGTTATCTATAGTAAACCGGATTTATATGAGCAATTATTCTATGAGCGATTGAAATGTCAATCTCCTGCAAAGATATCAGAAATCCTGAAGCACAGCCTTGGTCAATCTGAAGGCAACCTTAGCGAGTTGAGAGTTTTAGACCTTGGCGCAGGCAATGGAATGATGGGAGAAGCATTAAAGAAGCATGGTGTTTCAAGGTTAATTGGAGTAGATATCATTGATGAAGCACAGCAGGCAGCGGAAAGGGACAGGTTAGGGGTTTATGACGCGTATTATGTTGCAGATTTTTGTAATCTTAATCAGGATATTCACGATGAAATAGCATCATGGATGCCGGACTGCTTAACAACAGTTGCAGCTCTTGGTTTTGGTGATATTCCGCCCAAGGCTTTTATTACAGCTTTTAACCTTATCCAGAGTGAAGGATGGATTGCTTTTAATATCAAGGAGACTTTTTTAGATCACACGGACACATCGGGATTTTCACGAATGATTCGGGAGCTGATATTTTCAAAGTATCTGGATATTTACCATCTGGAGCGCTACCGTCACAGAATGTCGATGGATGGTAAGCCTTTGTACTATTTTGGTCTGTCAGGAAGAAAACATTCTGATATTCCCGATGGTTTCCTGGAGAAATATGACTTGGCAAGTTGCTGAAGTCGGATTTAAATAGTATTTGTGTATAAATTACAGTCAGTTGTCATTCCCCCCGCAAGTGAAGCGAGTCGGGAATCGTTCTTTAAGAACGATTCCCGACAAGCCAGAATGACAGAAGAACGGCAACTATGTAACTTTATACACAGACTCTAAATATAGGGAGCAAAGCTTTCATCCTGACCTTGACATTAATGCTATTGCACACCACGAAACCCATCAGTAAACCAACATCCTTGCTGCCTCATAAGCCTCGTTCAGGGCCGTGGGGTGTTCCCTGATGGCACCTTTGGCGTCGATGCCGGGATAAAAAAGGGTTTCGTGCTCAGGGACACTGATGCTCCTGAAAAAGGCGGTTGCTGTGGCATCGCCGCACCTGAACCCGGTCTCTTTTTTCATGCCTCCAACCATCAGAAGCAATCCTTTTCTGCCAATTGGTTTTTCAGGGATTGGTCTTTTAAGCAAGTATTTTTCGCACCAGAAGGACTGGCATCTGTCAATAAGGGCCTTGACCTGTGCAGTAAGGCCAAAAAAGAATATAGGGGAGGCGAGAATAAAACGGTCTCCTTCGCGGATTGCCCTGTAGACCTCGTTCATGTCGTCATTTATTACGCACTCCCCGGTTTCTTCACAGGCACCACAGTTAAGACAGGGTGAAAGCTCCATTTGTGAGGGCCTGAAGAGGGTCACTGAGTGACCCTCTTCTTCAATTGCCCTTATACTCTCTCTCAGCAGGAGTTCGGTATTTCCTTCTGTTCTCGGACTTCCAAGAAAGGTGATAACTTTCAATTTTCCTCGCTCTACCCCTCTGTAATCAATTCCATGGGCTGGCCGCAGCAGACCAGTTCACCGCCACCGACCTTTGTGACCACAACCTCATTGCCGCAGACATTGCACTTGTACTTTTCTCCTACGCTTCTAACCGCCATCTCAGTTCCCTCCTTACTTTAGTTCTACACTAATTTGCCGGATAGCATACCGGGTCCAGTTACAAAAAGCCTCAATTATGGGAAGGAATCTATCATATTGCTTTCAACAACCGTTTGTCTATTATTTTAATGCCTCGTAGACCTTACCGACCAACTTTGCAGACGGTGTAAGGGTCTTGTCCCCTTCGTCCTTCCATTTCGATGGACAACCTTCGTTTGTATGCTTTGCAAGGTGAAGGTTTGCCTTGAACTTCCGCATCAACTCGTCGATATTCCTGCCCAGGTTATAGAAGTTGACCTCGCAATTAAGGAGCTTTCCCTCGGGACTGATTATAAAGGTACCCCTCAATGCAAGTCCGGTCTCTTCGTCATATATACCAAAGAGCCGTGAAAGGTTTCCTGTTGGGTCCGAGCCCATCGGATACCTGACATTCTCCAGCATCTTCTCTTCTCTTTGCCATGCAAGATGCACAAACTTTGTGTCGGTGCTGACGGTAATTACCTCAGCACCCATCTTGCTGAATCTTTCGTACTGCTCTGCCAGAGCAGCGAACTCCGTAGCTCAGACAAAGGTAAAGTCAGCCGGATAAAAGAAGAGAATCGTCCATTTCCGGTTTGCCTTTTGTGTTTCAAGGCTGATCTCTCCGAAATCCCCTTTTGACGGCTCGTAGGTTTCAATGGTGAAGTCCGGCACATCATGTCCGACACTTAAACAACAGCAAACCTCTTCCATGTTCTGTCCCCCTGTGTTTTTTTATTCGGTAATGGTTATCTCCTTTGTTGCCTCCCACTGTCCGTGAAGATTTCCCCTTTCAATAATCCTTAACGTGGATGTCCTATGCTTGCCGCTTT
>BDTQ01000057.1 GCA_002898135.1 bacterium BMS3Bbin07 | reverse complement strand
GGTGGCTCCGATACTGTAAGCAATGAGACCGACCACTACAACTATGTACGTGATCAAGCTACTGAGACAAGATGGGTGCCTTGCGCCAAGTGCTTTGTCATTACTATCACAGATGGAGAACCGACTGCTGATCTGGAAATTCCATCTGCACTAAAAAGCTATGGTTCAGCCTATGCCGACTGCCCGGCCACTGAAAAATCAACAGGCGTGCCTGACTGGGCTGACACCACTACTACTGTAGACGGCGCCCTTCTCAACTATTTCTGGGACAAGGATCTCGAAGGATCACATTACATTGACAATGTTGCCTACTATGGTCATACCAATGACCTCAGAAACCTCAGTGATAAGACGAATCCCGATGGTAGTTCCGTTGTTGACAATGAAAGGCAATATCTCACCCATTATTTTATATATGCAACCTTTGGCAGTAACACACCTGATGGCAGAAGACTACTGAACTGGTCTTCCGGTACAGGCACCTCTCCCAATGATTATTCAAGCGGTGGTGGCGGAGCGGCAAGGAACGGAGGCTTTATAGATTCAAACAGCAACAATGAGCCTGATCAGACCAGTGAGTATAACACTAACAATGATGATTTTGACGACAATTTCTATGAAGCGAAAACCGGAGATGAACTTGAGGCAGCCCTGTTAAAGGCGCTGTTTAAAATTATCGAACAAACAGCATCAGGCACTGCACCCGCTCTTGCAGGTTCGAGGAACGGAGAGGGGAATATTGTTTATCAGGCATATTTTTATCCTGGAAAGACGTTCCCTGAAGGCAAAAGAAGCTGGCTGGGCTATTTGCAGGCATTGGAGGTGGATACGGATGGCAATGTCTCGGATACGCCGTTATGGGAAGCAGGTGAGAAGCTCCGGGAAAGGGACCTTTCAACCGTGCCCCGGTTAATATATACCACTACAGACGGATCGAGACTCATTGAGTTCAGGGACGGCAATGGCCTGGATGATTATCTCAGAGCAGCAAACAGTGCAGAGGCCGCAAATATAATCAAATACATTCAGGGCGAAGATATACCAGGATACAGGCCAAGAACTATTGACGGAAAGGTCTGGAAGCTCGGGGACATCATCTACTCATCACCAACACCTGTCGGCACTCCAGGCGAAAACTACGACAGACTTTACATGGACATCTCCTACACAGGCTTTTATCGAACATATAAAGACAGAAGAACCGTAGTCTATGCAGGCGCCAATGACGGTATGCTTCATGCATTTAACGGCGGCAAATATAATGCCCTTACAGGCCAATATGAAACCGGAGGGGTATATGCCCCGATAAACAAGGAACTTGCTCTCGGAGATGAACTTTGGGGATTTATACCAAAACAGCTCCTTCCTCACCTTAAATGGCTAACAGACCCCAAATACACCCATGTTTATTATGTTGACCTGAAACCCAAGGTTACCGATGTCAGGATATTCTGTGATGCTACCAATTCCAGTGCAGATTGCACCAATGGGCAGTCTAATGTATTACATCCCGAGGGATGGGGAACCATACTTATTGGCGGTATGAGGCTGGGGGGCAAGCAAATCAGCGCTGCGATTAACGGAACCAATGAGACGTTTTACTCAGCCTATTTTGCTCTTGACATAACCGACCCGGAAAAGCCGCCAAAGCTTCTCTGGACTTTTACAGACCAGGATTCAGACGCTGATGGAGTCCCTGATCTGGGACTCGGGCTTACCATGTCATACCCGGCAGTTGCAAGGGTGAATACCGACACTAAAGATCTGTGGGTCATGATTGTCGGCTCCGGCCCCACTGAGTTTGATGCAGGCTCCAATGTAAGCAGTGACCGGACAGGCAGAGTCTTTGTAGTTGATCTGAAGACCGGCAGCCTTTTGAAGTCCTTTGACACAGGTATCGGCAATGCCTTTATGACAGACCCCATCACCGTTGATGTCAATCTTGACTACAAGGTTGATGTTGCATATATAGGAGAGGCTTATGATCCGGGGACAGGATACAGCCGGCTCAGCGGCAACATGTACAGGCTTGTTACAAAGAACAGCACGGATGTATTCAATGAGTGGCAACTCTCAACCCTTATCTCCACCAGCGGCTATAAACCGGTAACATCCGCGCCATCTGCTGCGCTCGATGAAAAAGGAAATATGTGGGTCTTTTTCGGAGCCGGCAAGTTCATTGGCTCCGAGGACAAGGTAAGCAATGATGCCCAGTCATTCTACGGGGTAAAAGAGATTTGCAAACCCTGGAAAGATTTTATATGCACCACTGCTGTCTCAGAAACAGACCTCCTCGATGTATCCGGCATAACAGTTGATATCGGCGCTACAAATATCACTGCAACAGGGGCAACCATTTCAGGCAGCACATGTGGTGACACAACCGCTATTGAATGGTGTGACCTCTTAAATGCTATAGTGGCAAAAAACGGCTGGGTCATAAACTTCCCCTCTGTAGCGGGACATGAAAGTCTCAGTGGTGAGCGTTCATTCGCAAAACCTGTTGTACTCGGAGGTCTCGTCATCTTTACATCCTACATACCGGAAGAAGACCTCTGCAGTGACAGTCAGGGAAATGGCTACCTCTGGGCAGTCTATTATGAAACTGGCTCGGCCTATAAGAACTATGTATTTACAGACGAAATAGCGGGTGAACCCGCTACTGTTGGAAGGGAAAAACAACTCGGAGAGGGTTTTGCAAGTGTCAGTGCCATGGTTACAAGGGG
This sequence comes from bacterium BMS3Bbin07, assembly GCA_002898135.1. Taxonomy (GTDB): domain Bacteria; phylum Nitrospirota; class Thermodesulfovibrionia; order Thermodesulfovibrionales; family JdFR-85; genus BMS3Bbin07. Next base: position 101 of record BDTQ01000057.1, on the reverse strand, counting down.
TGGTTCACTCAAGGCGCTTGCCCAGACTTCATTGGGGAATATCCCGGAGATTGAAATAAAAACGCCCTTTTCATTACAGAGCGGCATCGTAGGCTTTAAAA
>BDTQ01000056.1 GCA_002898135.1 bacterium BMS3Bbin07 | reverse complement strand
GTCCGTTTATGTCCTGGTTTGTGGCAGCAATGAATCTGACATCCACCTTGATAGGTCTTGTGCCCCCAACCCTGAAAAACTCCATGTCCTCAATGACCTTCAGGAGTTTTGCCTGCAAGGACGATGTCATCTCGGCTATCTCATCAAGAAAGAGTGTTCCAGTATCTGCAATCTCCAAGAGCCCCTTTTTTGTGGTAACCGCCCCTGTGAATGCCCCCCGTTCATGGCCGAAAAGTTCACTGGCAAGGAGTTCCTCTGTAAAGATTGCACAGTTGATAGCAAGAAAAGGCCTGTTTGCCCTTGTCCCTGTATAGTGAATAAGTTTTGCAACAAGTCCCTTACCAACACCGCTTTCTCCTGTGATGATAACATTGCAATCAGATGATGTTATGCTTCTGATAATATTAATCACATTTTTCATCTTTTTGCTTTTTGCGATAAAGGTGGGGAGGTCTTTATCTATACCGAGTGAAATCTTCAGTGCTATGTTTTCTTTTTCAAGGCTTTTTTTTTCACATATTTTTCTGACCCTTAATAGTAATTCATCCAGATTAAAGGGTTTGGTTATATAATCATATGCCCCTTTTTTCATGGCCTCCACTGCTGAATCAATGCTTCCAAAACCCGTGATAACAATCACGTCTGTCTCCAACCCTTTTTCCTTAATCCTCTCAAGCAGGTTCAGGCCGTCGAGGCCGGGCATCTTTATATCCGTAATAACAATATCAAAGTGTTCTTTTTCGATTTCCTGCCATGCCTCAAGACCGTCTTTTGCACCGGAAACAGTATATCCCTCGTTTTTAAGGGCATACATCAGATGTTTCAGGGTTATCTCTTCGTCCTCTGCAATAAGGATTTTAATACTCATTTATACCTCTTTTTTATCCCTCGGTAAGAAGATTCTGAATGTGGTTCCTTTTCCTGCCGTGCTCTCCACGGTTACGCTGCCTCCGTGGTTCTTGATGATGTTATATATTATGGACAGGCCGAGACCGGTTCCCCTGTCCTTGGTTGTAAAGAACGGGTCAAAAATCTTGTCTTTAATTTCAGGGGAAATCCCGCTGCCTGTATCGGATACCTCTATTTTAACTGCGTCTTTTTCGGGAAAGACCTTTACCTGAAGTTTTCCCTTGCCTTCCATGGCATCAGCTGCGTTGGTGAAGAGATTGACGAAGACCCGTTCAATCTGGACCGGGTCCGCCTGGAGGAAGACTTCGGGCGGGGACTCAAGTAGAAACTCTATATCCTTGAATGCCGTTATTTTCTGTGCCTGCGCATATGTCTTCTTTATAATATCAACGATGTTTACCTTTTGAAAGTCCGGTTCCTTTGACCTTGCAAAATCCAGCAGGTTGCCTACTATTTTCTTTACCCTGAATGTCTGACTCAATATATCATCAACCGTCTCCTCAATAACACCTGTACAGTCCTCACCCATCTCTTTTGCCAATATCTGAGCCGATATATGAATGTTATTCAGGGGATTATTTAATTCGTGGGCCACCCCTGATGCAAGAGTGCCTATGGCTGCAAGCTTTTTGCTCTGAATCAATTCTTCTTCTTTTTTCCTGAGTTGTTCCTCCCGCGCCTGTAATGCCTCTGCCATATTGTTGTATGTCCTTATAAGTGTGCTGACCTCGTCATGACCCTCCGGAAAAGGCATAGGAGAGAAGAAACCGCCACCGCTTTTTTCAATAGTCAGCATCAGTTTCTTCAATCTGTTAACTATGCTCTGGCTGATATAAAAGAGCGATACAAACCCGATCAGGAAGGATATAGGCAGAAATACCAGAACAGCCACCTTGGTAACATTAATAATATTCTGTACCCTTTCCCGCGCGCCCCTGTCCAGTTCTTTCGATATCTCGATAATTTTTTCGCCACTCTTCCTCAGGTCCTTAATCTCGTCCCCGAGTTTTTTGAGAAACAAAATATATCCATCTTTTTTGGATATCCTGAAGAAACGCTTCAGGAGTTGCGCATTTTGCTGTGGGTGTTCCAGAAAAGTGGCTTTAATTATGGGTATTAGAAAGAGATACGATGGTTCTTTCGGCTTTAAGCTGGCCAACTCTTCATGGAAGCCGGAAGCCATGGAGGTAATTCTTTCAAACTTCAGGCTGAATTCCTTCAGTTCGACCTCCAGTTTATCAAGGTTGTCGTTGCGGGTATAAGGCTTGGCATCTTTAATAAGTGCTTCAATCTCTCCTATATACTTGTGAATAAAATCAATTTCCTTGCTGTCTCCGTAAAGAAAGAAGTTTTTTTCATGCCTTCTTAACTGTAAGGTCTTGCCCCTGATGTTTTCTGCAAGTTCAAGATACTTGAACTCGTTTCTGGTCTCGCGAAAGTCCAGATAAGCTGCTATGGCAAGTGTTGCAATGATTGAGAAACTGATAAAGAAACTGAGGATTATTTTCTTTTTTATCGACACGGACCTGTAAAGTTCCTTTTAATGTAAATATAATTCATTTTTGCCGTGTTTGGAGCCTTGCAAAAACTGTATATATTGTATCATATCTGAAGCTTTGAATGTAGTGTTGTAGTTGCAATTTGCAATATCGAATGTTACAATATTACATGTTTGGCAGGAACAAGAGTATACTGCAGAAGATAAAACTTGGGTATATAGTAAGCTTTCTGCTTATACTTGTCATCGCCTCAATCATATTCGTCAATTTGATAGTAATAGATGAGAGAATCAGTTTTTATTCAGCTATCTCAAGATTTCTTGACACAACCCTTGAGATGCGGAGGTTTGAAAAGTACTATTTCCTGTACAGGAAAGAGGAAGATTTCCTTGAAACCCTT
>BDTQ01000055.1 GCA_002898135.1 bacterium BMS3Bbin07 | reverse complement strand
GTCATCCACCACCCTGTACTTAACACTCTTTATCTTGATTACATCCCTTGTTATTGTAAAATCCTTTGGCTCCTTCCACCCTTCCCTCACTATGGTTATGGTCACGGTGGTCCCTCTGGGCCCTCTCATCTTTTTAACGGCTTCAAAAAGGGTCATGTCCCTGGTTGACTCACCCTCCACCTTGATTATTTTGTCACCCGCCTTGATACCGGCCTTCCACGCCGGGGTATCCTCAATAGGGGCTATAACCGTAAGCATCCCCTTTTTAATGCCTATCTGTATACCAAGGCCCCCAAACTCTCCACGGGTGTCTATCTGCATCTCTTTATACTCCTCAGGGGGCATAAAGCCTGAGTGGGGATCAAGTGTCCTTAACATCCCCTTGAGCGCGCCATAGATGAGGTCCTGTGTGTTTACCTCTTCAACATAGGTGTTCTTTATAATAGTGAGGGCCTCTGTAAAGAGCCTGAGATCCTGATACTCCTGAGAATCTGCAACCGCACTCTTCAGCGGCATCTCACTGACCAGCAAACCACCTATCGCCAGAGAGACAATTAAAATCCATCCAAATATAACCAATCCTCTACGTTTTTTCATATATCTATACCTCCGGTTATCCTTTTCTCCTATTTAAACCCCTAACGTTTTAACCACTGAAGCGGGTTCAGGGGTTTGCCTTTGTATCTGATCTCAAAATAAAGGCCGGGTGCATTCAGCATACCTGAGTCCCCGACCCTGCCGATTAAGGCGCCTCTTTTTATTATATCTCCTTTGCTTAAAAAAATCTCGCTCAGGTTTGCATACACTGTGTGATACCCCTCACCGTGATTTATTATCACGACCTTGCCGTACCCCCTGAACCAGTCTGCAAAGACAACTCTTCCTGAATATACGGCCTTGACAGCCTCGCCCTCTTTTGACTTGATATGTATGCCGTTTCTGAAGACCGGGGTCTTGAATTTCGGGTCGCGATAACTGCCGTACGGCAGGGCAAGCACGCCCTTGACAGGCCAGGGAAGGGTTTTTTTGGCCCTGAAAAATCCTTTCTGGAGATACTTTGTCTTTTCTGATTCATCAATCAACTTACGCATCTTCCTGGATGACTCCTTGAGCTCAAGGAGCATTCGCTTGTAAACGTCCCTCTTTTTCCGGACAGAGGCCAGAAGCCGCCTCTTCTGTTTCTTCTTGTCTCTCAGAACGGTATTCTTTTTCTCGAGTTGTCTCTTCTGGCCTTTAAGCTTCTTCATAAGCACGGACAGATGGTCCTGCCTCTGTTTCAGGCCCTGAATGTTTTCAGAATAGTCTTTGAGGAGGGAATATTCATACTCTGCCAGACGTTTCAGGTAGTGCCACTTCCTCACTGCCTGGGGAATATCCCTGGTTGTCATTAATAACATAAGGGGATCGGTCTTTAATGCAGATGATTCCGGTGTGCTTCCAAAAGAGGATATTCCGTATTTCTGCATTCCTACAACCTTCCTCCTGAGCCAGGTTTTCTGTCTGTCAAGTTTTCTGGATATTTTTTTTATCTCGGCTCTTACCAACAGGATGCTTTTTTCATTCCGGCGCATCTTCCTTCTCTGAACCCTCAGTTCCCTCTTCATTCGGTCAAGCGCCCTGTTGGTTGATTCAATCTCATCGAGTATGGAGACTTCCTTCTTTTTTACCTTCTCAAGCGCCTTTTTCTTCTTCTTTATCTCCTTCTGTATCTTCTCGTAGCGGGCTTTGGGGTCTTTTGCCGCCTGAACATTTGTCAGGCAAAAGCCCAGGAAGATAAGGCAGATAAGGAATATGGCGGTCTTTTTTAAGCGGAGCATATCAGGTCTCAAAGTTATGGGGCTCAGAATCTCAGCCTTCCTAAAGCAATTGTTGATCCAATAATACCCAGAATCGCTCCCCCAACCGGGAGTGCTGCAACGAGTTCGAGAGGCAGGTGCATTACACCGAGCATGGGGAAATCAGAGATGACCATTCCATTGATAAACCTGTAAAGGGCATACGTGCCCGCCCCCCCAAGGAGGCCACCAAGGAATCCAAGGGTTCCTCCCTCGATCAGAAAGGGCAGACGTATAAAAGCCTTTGTGGCCCCAAGCAGTTTGAATATCTCTATCTCCTCCTTGCGCCTGTAAAAGAGTATCTTCACCGTACTGTAACAGACAAAGATAATTGCCATGGAAAAGAGCAGGATTACCCCTGCACTTATGGTCTTGACCCCGTTGCGGATTGTATAGATTGTGCCAAGCAGGTCCTCCCCATACACAACGTCATCAACACTTCTGAGGCCTTTAAGTTCACTAATAAGCTCCTCCACCCTTGTTTTGTCAAAGCTGTTTTTCTTAAGCCTGATCTCTATGGAAGGAAACAGGGGGTTTTCATTCAGCCCCTCAAGTATGTAGGCTGCATCCTTTAACGATGTCCTGAGCTCAACAAGGGCTTCGTCTTTTGATATATACTTTATGCTCTCAACTATCGGGTCTTTTCTGAGTCTTGTCTTGAGGTTGTTGATTTCGCGATCACCTGCCCTGTCAGAGAGGAAGACCATAACGGAAAAACGTTCAGGAAGTCTGTTTGTAATGCCCTCGATGTTGTAGAGGGAGAAGAATATCAGGCCCAGCACAAAAAGACCCACTCCGATAGTTACAACCGTCAACATATGAATCCACTTTTCAAACCAGAGACTTTTTAAAGCAAGCTTTATCGAATAAATTATTTACCCTTCCTCATCTGCCACAAGATTGCCACTGTCAAACCAGAGGACCCTCAGTCCTGTATTCCTGAACAATTCCCTGTTGTGG
>BDTQ01000054.1 GCA_002898135.1 bacterium BMS3Bbin07 | reverse complement strand
CTGTTGCCCGGTCAGCCTCAGGTTAAGCTCCCTGGGCCTGCCATCGGCGATAATCCGGTCAAGCCATTCGAGCGCCTGCTTCCTCTCCTGTCCGGCAATCTTAATTTCCTTTAAATCATCGGCAGGGGGATACCCCTCTGTATCGCCGGCAATATGGAGAAATCCGTTGTCATTCTTCAGCAGGGTGGTATGGTCTGTCCTGAGCACAAAATTCCCCTCTTCAGACAGGAGGGCAATCAGGGATGGAGTGGTGATGATGCTTGCGGAATTAAAGAGCGCCGGATACCTTTCAATGAGTCCGCTCAGGTCCTCAAGATACACGAATGCCGTGACAGGTGAGGTATTTACAAAGCCGAATCTGTTCTGAATCACCCCCTCGGGAAAGATGCCCGAGAGATAAAGCCTTACCATCTCCTTGAGGTTACCGCTCTTGACCGGTCTGATGTCAGTGGATACCAGGTTGACCAGTTCATCGGGCAATACGAGCATATAACCTTTATGGGAAGGCAGGGGCCCGGTAAGCGGGACGGTCTTCTCGCTATAGGCGGCTCCTTCGCGTGAGCAGACCACCAGGTGGTCTTTATAAAGGAAGATTATCTTTTCCACCGACATAGAACTCCTCTGTTTCCTCAAAGTATTTAAGTATTTTAATCTTTCCGGACACTTTTTTAACAATCGCGTTGGCCCTGGTCCTTGTGCCCCCCACTTCTGCCTCTGTAAAGATATAGAAGAGGGAGCTGCTGACGGTTATGTAGGGCTGGATGGCGAGATACACATCATCCGTCATGCCGGGGACCTTTCTTATCTGGGAGATATCTTTAAAGGGTTTTGATTCCCTGTACTTGATAATCGCCTCTGTGAGGGGCTCGATCTCGGGCAGAAAGGCGGCCAGGACGGATTCCCCGGCAAAGTTGATATTAAGCTTCCCCGCTGTGTCCTCTACCGTGAAGTAGCCGAGCAGGTCTTTTGGGAGACCGGAAAATCCGGTCAGGAGCCTCAGTTCCCCAAGGCTGTATGGCCTCAGGTTGCGCAGGGATTCCAGGTCAAGCTGCTCCGATGCATCAGAGAGCAGTCTTTCCACTGCATCCTCCGTCCTCCTTCTCAGTTTTTCATTTCTGGAAGAGACCTCTATGATGGATATCCTGCTGTTGAGCGGAACGACAACCGTAGTTATATAGCCCTCGGATGTAGGAATGGTGGGCAGGGCGGCCCATAGCTCTTCAGATGAATCATAGGAGTTCGTGTCATCCTCCAGAAGCCTGGCAATTCCCTTTATTACAGAGTTGCAGTAGATATAACCCTGCTGAATCTTATGCGCTGAGGCTACCTCGTCATACTGTGCCACAACCTTTTCGTTTTTAAGCAGCAAAAGGGAGAGTGAGGCGGCAACAACGATAAGAACCACTATCAGGACAGAGCCGTTCGTCTTGAATTCAGGGTTTGTCTTCAGAGGAGTCTCCCCCCTGTGATAATCCACTTCTTGCCGCCGTAGACGTATTCCATCCTCACCACATCCTTGCCCACAAACTGCTCCTTCCAGCCCTCCTCGGACGGGGAGAGAAACTTCAGCTCCCCCACTTTCTCAAGGAGCCTTATCCTGAGGCTTACACCCCTTTTCTCTTCAGACTCCTCCCTGTACAGATACTTTTCTCCGTCCACCTTGTCCACAAAATACGTTACCATTACAGGAAAAGAGGAGTTGGCATAAAGGGAATGAGTTGATTTAAAGCTTATTTCCGTGCCGAAAATGGTGTTTTGCATGGAAGGCAGCCCGATCATGGTCCTCAGGTCTGACTGAAAGAGATTACTCAGCCTGACGTAACTCATCACTCCCCTGAGCCTGTCGTCAAGAGCCCTGTCCGTGGCAAAGACCGTGTTCATGGAAGAGTAAAGCCCCGCAAGAACGAGTGCACTCAATGCAAGCGCAACGAGTACCTCAAGCAGGGTCATCCCCCTATCTGTAGAAGTTATATACAATCTCCGCCTCATCTTTTTTCAGTGTAAGCGTGTATTCCTTTATGTACGAAATCCCCAGGGAGCTTTCAGTAACCTTATATTCGACTCCCTCATATCCTTTCAGTTTGACAAGCCCCGGCGTTGGCTCTATGTCCGGTTCAGTGTACAGGGTATAGAATATATCGCCTCCTGCCTCGATCAGTTCTATCTTCTTCAGGGTATAGCCGGTTGTATCGATATTTGATTTCAGAAGCGTAAATATGCCGGACAGGGAGATCGCCAGCACAACCATGGCGATAAGTACCTCAAGCAGAGTAAACCCCCTGTTCCTCATCCCCTTGACTCTACCTCTGCAAGCAGCGGCAGGCTGACAAGCTTGCTGTTGTCGGAGAGCGTTAATTCAAAATAATCGATTATCCCTGCAGGATAGGCATTCACTATAACTGCGAGTGCATCCGCCCGCTTGTCATTGACCAGGGCATCCATTACCGTCAGGCCGTCGGGCAGCCTGAATTCCTCGTCTTCCAGACGGAAGCTCCCGCTGCCCATGATAAAGGTAATCTCTTCGGCCCTTCCTGACTCTCCGGCCTTCTCCAGAGCCTTTGTAATTACAGAGTTGACCTTTTTCTCCAGAGGAGACGTTGGTTCAAGAATCCTCGGTGCCAGCCTGGGCACCAGCACAAAGAGCCCTATCGAGAGGATAAGCATTACGACGAGGATCTCCACAAAGGTAAACCCGTTGCGGTTTCTCACCTTATCTCCCAGCTCCTGATATCTGCATCCACACCTTCGCCGCCTTCCCTGCCGTCT
>BDTQ01000053.1 GCA_002898135.1 bacterium BMS3Bbin07 | reverse complement strand
TTGTTATCTTTACCCTCGGAAATTCAACAGATGCCTTTCTCCGGCTGGGGCTCAACCATGCAGGGGTTGACGGTACAGGAGTTGCCCTGTTATGGTCGGCCTTTCATATCGTAAAGATGGTTTCAACGCTTCTGGGGGGGAAGATATCAGACAAGGTTGGGCGGAAGCCGATGGTCATAACCGGATGGATATACTATGCCGCCATCTATTTATTGTTCGCCTTCCTTGAGACAAGGGGTGTTCTCATCACGACATTCCTGCTGTACGGCGTCTATTTTGGCCTGACAGAGCCTGTTGAGAGGGCATGGGTAGCCTCCCTTGTACCGCAGAAACTGATGGGGAGGGCTTTTGGTTACTACAACGGTGCCATCGGCATCGCCTCCCTGCCTGCAAGCCTTATATTCGGCCTTATCTGGCAGAAGTGGGGTTATGAGTACGCGTTTGTGACAGGCGGGTTGTTTGCACTGCTGGGGTGTGTATTGATTTCAGGGGTTAAAGAGGCAAGAAGAGCGGAACTATAATAACTATAATAATAACCCCGGGACCGGTGATAAAAGGTTGTTGGAAGCAATATGATAGATTCTTCACTCATTCTCGTCCCGGCGTCCTGCCGGGGCTCCGAGGCAATTATCACGCCTCACCATCCGGGTGAGACAAAAGTGATAATTAAAACCGTTCAGACTCTATCATATCACTTCCTTCTCTTGATTTAGGCTTTTTTGCTGGTTGCGGAATAAATAAATCAAGGAGGTGTTTTATGTTAACCGGGGCTGTAAGGGAGATTTTCCATACCAATCTGGGGGTAAAAAGGACAGAGCGGGTGCTTGTCTTTACTGACAGGCCCACCAAAAGAGACGTGGTGTCGGATGAGGACATGCAGAGGTGGTTGAGGTTAAAGGATATTGCAATGCTGCTGGAGGAGACAGGGCGGGGGTTTGCCCGTGAGGTCATCTTCCACTGCTATCCCTCAAGGGGCGGACACGGGGTTGAGCCGCCTGAGGGCCTCTGGAAGGCGGCCTTTGGTGAGAAGGCCGTGGAGTCCCTGAAGAAGAGAAAGCTCCTCAGGGCCATAATTCAAAAAAAAGCCTCACCCGGGAAGATAGCGGAGGCAGAGGAGATAATCAGGAGATACAGTGCGCATGCAGTGGATGTAGTGATTGCCCTGTCAAACTACTCCACAAGCCATACAAGGTTCAGGGACCTCCTTACCCGTGTATGCAGCGCAAGATATGCAAGCATGCCGTTGTTTGATGTCCGGATGTTTGAGGGGGCAATGGATGTGGACTGGAAGGCCCTCGGGAAGAGAACAAAGGCCATAGCACAGTTGGTCAACAGGGCTGTCGAGGTGGTTATAAGCACCCCCAACGGAACCGGGATGAGGCTATCCAAAAAGGGACGAAGGGCCCTTGTTGACGCAGGGGACCTGAAAAGGCCCGGCTCCTTTGGAAACCTGCCCGCCGGAGAGGTCTACTTTGCCCCCCTTGAGGGCACGGCAGAGGGAACGCTCATCCTTGAATGGGCACCAACGAGGAGGCTCTCCTCTCCGGTCAGTCTCAGGGTAAGAGGCGGGTTTGTTGAAGAGGTTGAGGGTGAGGATGATTTTGTATTTACACTGAGGGAGCGGCTTGCAGAGAGGAGGGAGAATGCAAACATTGCCGAGATCGGCATCGGCACCAATGACAGGGCCGTGAGGCCGGACAATATCCTTGAATCAGAGAAGATACTTGGCACCATACATGTTGCACTCGGGGATAACAGCTCCTTTGGCGGCAAGGTGAAGACACCGTTTCATCAGGACTTTGTATTCTTCCGGCCAACCGTGGTGCTTATTTTCAGGGACTCTTCAGAAGAGACCCTGATGAAGGACGGAAAGCTTTCCCTTGCCTTCTAAGCGGATAACAGGCCGTTCCATTGCAGTTTCCCGACCTCTTGAAAATACAGAGCAGGCTTGACACTTGACGGCGGGAACAATTGCAAAAGAAACGTTAATACTTTATAATATCAAAGGACAAAAAGCTCCATAAGGGCTTCTGTGCTTTACTGCCTCTGTGGTTACTTCAGAATCTGTATCCCCTGCTTAAAGGAGTGGAGATTGAATGATTGGCTTTAAGGATGTTACCAGGATTTACGACAATATGACTGCCCTCAGAAAAGTCACTTTCGGCATTGAAAAGGGAGAGTTTGTCTATGTAACGGGGCCAAGCGGAGCCGGTAAATCCACTTTGCTGAAGCTGATCTACCTTGCAGAGAAGCCTGATGAGGGCACCATAAGTATTGCCGGGTGGGATACGGATACCCTGAGAGAACCCTCCATCCCCTATCTCAGGAGGAATATCGGGGTGGTCTTCCAGGATTTTAAACTCCTTGGAAACCGCACGGTTTATGACAATATTGCCCTTGCGCTGAGGATCAGGGGCTTTAGAGAGTCGGAGATAAAGGGACGGGTGCAGGATGCGTTGAAACTGGTGGGTTTGAGGCACAAGACCGATAATTTTCCCGTTGCCCTCTCAGGGGGTGAACAGCAGAGAATCACCATTGCCAGGGCTATTGTAGGAGAGCCGACAGTGCTGCTTGCTGATGAGCCCACGGGAAACCTTGATGTTGACAATGCAGCCGGGATAATGAAGATTTTGAAAGAGATCAATGCAAGGGGAACAACCATACTGATAGCAACCCACAACAGGGAATTGTTCAGGAATACAGGACTGAGGGTCATCTGGATGTACAGTGGCAATCTTGTGGCAGATGAGGAAGGGTAAATGA
>BDTQ01000052.1 GCA_002898135.1 bacterium BMS3Bbin07 | reverse complement strand
CGGCCGGACAACAGGCTGGAAGAGATTGTACTGCAGATGAGGTACCGCCAAAAGATATGGCGTAACTGGGTTTTCTATGAGGTCTCCCCCCGTGTCACCTTCCCAAGGGATGAGGGTTTTTCATCGATTCCGGGGATAGCGCTGAAGCTCGAGGCGATTATCGGGAAGTATTAGGCAGGGCCTTTCCTTTATGCGCTAAAAATCGATAATCAGGGTGGTCAGGAACGTTGTGTCCGTATGTTTAATTTCCGGGGAGGGCAGCAGGTTCTGATACTTTACAACGTAACTGAGGCCAAGAGAGAGTGCGCGGTTGATTTTTGCCTCTACCGAGGTTGCCGAATCTATAAAGAAGTTATCCGTATTCTTGAATGAGACGGAGTAGTCCAGCTTTTCCTTAAGTTTCAGGTTTTCAAGTATTTCCCATTCATATTTGATAGTAAGCTTTCCTGTCATGTAGCTGTCAGAGCTTACTTCTCCAACTGAAAACTCATCATAACTGTATATGAGGGAGAGGAGCGACTGCAGCACGTGCCGGTCGGTCTTTATAAGGTCATAACCCAGACCCGGGCCACCGTATAACCTGTATTCATAACCCGAGAATTTATCCATTGAAAAACCAGATGTCAGGAGGCCGAATAATCTTTCTGTGAGTACCCTCTCCCACCTGCCGTCTAATGATAACTGGTTTGAGGTCTCCCTGCCGTCCTCTTTTGCGTACAGAGCCTTTGAAGTTATAAAATATCTGTTTTTAATTCCCTCTTTTTTTGCCTCTAACTTTACAGAGAATGTCTGTGTGTCTGTGTTGCCGGATGTCTGTACAAAAGATAACTCGGTCCGTGTCTTTATTTTACTTTCCGGCTCTTCTGTGCCGGCATTTGAAGATATGGGGATGACAAGACAGGCTAATATAATGAAGATGAAGATGTTTTTTTTCATTAACATGCCTCCGCAATATTTTATTCAGGTCGTTATTTGCCAGTTATTATAACCTATATTTGAGCAATTCTTGAATATAAAAATTAAGGTGACATGGAACCTGAATTTTTTGTCATGCAGGCACCCTTAATTTTCGAGAAAGTCGATACGGATAAAAAACATTGCCGGGCTATCGGTTTATCTGCTAAACTCAAACCGGAGTTTAAAAAACGTTTTTTGTCATTTAAAGCAGACGGCGAATGATTTTCTGGTAGAAGACATATTATCGGAGAGATAGAGATCAAGAGGAGCAGAGGGGGCATTATGGATTTTGCAATAATCGCATCGGCAGCAGTATCGGCTATTACTCCCTTTCTTGTAAAGGGTGGTGAAGAGATTTCAAAGGGAATAGGAAAAGATCTGTGGGAATTAATCAAAAAACCTTTCCAATCAGATAAAGACAAGGCAATTATTGCAGAGCTTGAGAAAACCCCTGACGATTTAAAGGTGCAGGGCAAGGTGGAAGTCAAGTTAAGTGATCTGCTTGAAGCTGATGAAGAAACAGCAGAACATATCAGTGCCTTATTACCCGTGGTTCAGGAAGAAGCCAAACGGGTAACCATTTTAATTCAAGACAGTAAAAACGTGGTTGCGGGCGACCAAAAGATTAATGTTGAAGGTGATTTTATTATAGGGGATAAATAAACAGGGACTTTCATGGCAAAAGAGAAAAATATCTCGGTACAAAGCAGCCAGGGTATAATTGCGGGCAGTAATGTTGATGCAAAAGGTGATGTCATTGTCAATGGTAACAAGATTACCAACGTATACAGGTCCTATGATTACCAGCGTCTTGCAGGACAAATCAAAGAGCTGGAACAGGATCTCAAAGATATCCCGCTGGAAAAAACAAAAAGAAGGTTGCAAAAGAGCAAGCAACTGGAGAATCTAAGAAATCAGGAACGGGAGTTCAAGAGAGAGGTTGTTCGCCTTGCCGAGACCTTTACACGTGTAGACATAAACACAGACCGATTAAAGCAGGCTAAACTATACTTCGAACAGGGGAAGATCAGGGAGGCAGATGCAATACTGAAAGTAGAGGACATAAGTCACGAACAAGAGGGTCTTCTTGAGGCGAAAGAGCAGAAAACCCATGAGCTTGATCACTTAATGGACCAGCTCAAAAGAAACTCAAATGAGTTCCTTATCAAGGCACAGATTACAGCTACATTATTTGATAATCCAGGCCGATTTGAAGATACATGCCACTATTTTGAAAATGCCATAAAGAGCTATCCCAACTTTAACAACCATCTTGAATACGCCTTTTTCCTTGCCGTCCATAATCAGAACAATAAAGCTGCGATGTATTACAAAAAGGCTATAGAGGAATATGGCCAGGGCATGGATTTAGAAATACGTGCTACGACGCTGAACAACCTGGGCGTTTTGCAGAGGGACAAAAACGAGTATACTGAAGCCCTGAGGTCCTATGCCGAGGCGCTGACGATACGGCGGCAGTTAGCTGAAGAGAATCCGCAGACCTATCTGCCTGGAGTGGCTATGACGCTGAACAACCTGGGCCTTTTGCAGAGGGACAAAAACGAGTATGCTGAAGCCCTGAGGTCCTATGCCGAGGCGTTGAAAATCTACAGGCAGTTGGCTGAGGAGAATCCGCAGACCTATCTGCCTTATGTGGCCACGACGCTGAACAACCTGGGCGTTTTGCAGAGGGACAAACACGAGTATGCTGAAGCCCTGAGGTCCTATGCCGCAGCGCTGACGATACGGCGGCAGTTCGCTGAAGAGAATCCGCAG
>BDTQ01000051.1 GCA_002898135.1 bacterium BMS3Bbin07 | reverse complement strand
GGCAAGAATAACAGTGGCAAACTCGTCCATTATGGCCGGAATAAACCTGATGGCGGTCACCGTCATGAATGCAAGCACATAGGGCACCCTCAGTTGAAGCATGCCCGAAAGCATCTTACCTGTATCAGTGCTCCAGCAGAAGAGAAAGCCAAATGTCATCATGGAGGCAAACCTCAATGACTGAACGGCACCGTAGCGGAACCCTTCACGGTAGATACTTATATCCCCTGTCCATCTGCCTATCAGGGGGGTATCCGTATTGACGAGGTTTAAGAGCACGGTCCTTGGTTCTTCAAAGTAGAAAATCGACTGGGAAAACATCGTTCCCCATACCGTCAATACAACAAGAAAAAGGAGCAGACGCAGCTTTGACCATTCCACCCGCTCAATGCCTGCCAGAATCCATGAAACAGAAAAAAGAATAATAAGGGGAGCCGTATTTTCAAGCATTACCGCATAGACCGAGATGCAGAGAAGGCCGATGATCTTGACCCTGGGATCAAGCCTGCCGATAATTCCCTGCCGTTCCCTTCTTCGTGTAAGGCTGCTAATGCCGTAGCTCATCTAACCATCCTCCCATTTCAGCCGGTCGCTGAAGCGCCAGCCCATAAATGTCGCTGCAAAGGTGTAGAGCAGGCTGTTCACTATCAGGGTCATGTATATATACCAGTCGGCAAAGTAGAGTCGGAAGAGCACCATATGCAGGTAGAGTCCGGTCAGGGTTATAAATGCATCGGCAGCACACAGATAGAGTGCAAGATAGAAGACGGACGGCGTATTCCAGCGGAATTTTTCTCCCTTGCGCGTCAGGCCCGACATATAGAAGGCCGCCTCCTTTACAACTATGCCCGTACCTGTAAAGAGTATGTCCGTCAGTTGAAACCCGCCGAACATTATGCCGTTAAGCATATAGCGGACAAGGGTCGCAAATGTGACAGTGCCGGGTCTCGGGATCGACCTGACGAGTGAAACAAGGAGTGTCCAGTAAAGTAACTCTGAAAAGAACCCTGTAACAAAGGCGCTGAAGGGACCGAGCAGCGCCGAGACAAGATTTCCGAATATCCTGACAGGCAGGTTTGAGACCACAAAAGTCATTGCCCCGTAGAGCGAGATAATCACCAGCCACCTGACCTTCATCCCTGCCACAATATTTTTAAACCTGAGCACAAAGACCAGAGTGGCGCTCAGACTCAGAAATACTGCAAATAGTGTAAATGTCCATGCAGTCAGGTTCATGGATGTGACATGGAGGGGAAACTCATATTCTGCAACAGGGAGTACCGACCCCATGGGGATAAGTTTCAAGACCCTGCGGTACTCTCCGGGCAGGGGATCGGAGGTCAGATAAACAGGCATCACCACACGTGTCTTTTCTCCAGGCAGGAGCATTGCCGTCACAGTAACGGCCGTATCCTTTGTCCCGCCTGTCAGCAGGTCCGGCGGTCTGAATGCCTCAGGCGTGATGTCACGGTCTTTATAATAAATGCCGGAGTTGACGAGCAGTGCAATGCTGCCGGTCCCGGTGTTTTCCAGGACAAGGCTCTGATATGTAAAGGGATGATTGTAGTCAATATACTTTGGCTCAACCCCGAAGAAACGTCCGAGTTTTTGAAATACAGCGGGCTGTATGTACAGCGTATCTGCCGCATACCGCCGAAGGGCTATACCGCTAATACCAACGGGGATCGATGTCTTGACAAGCTTTATTGTATCCCCTGCCGATTCCTGATTAACTACCTTGACGGTCACGTCCCTGCTGAAGAAAGACTCTCTGTCTCCTGCTCTTTTCAAGGTAATCCCGGCATGGAGACGATATTTTCCTTCACCCGGCACCTGTATGCTGAAGGGCAGATAAAACCTCTCATAAGCACCGGAAAGGGTTGTTCTGAAGTATATTACGGTCTCTTTTTTCCCGTAACCGACTCTCGTATCAGGGTTTTGCGGAAAAGCCGTAACCTTTACTCCTGCAGGAATGGTAACTCTTCCGGTAACAAGGCTCTCAGCCTGCTGATAGGTGGTAACGATAACGGCACAGGTCAGCTCATTATTCTCAACTGCCGTGCTCGATCCCTCCATCTTATCCTCAAATACCATAGGGTCGGCGGGTTCAGCCATTGAGGTGAACGGGGCTGAAAACTGGACAGCGGCGGCATAGTCATTATCCGGAGATTTTCCCTTTATCACCATAGTTCCCTGATTGCTTGCAAGCCTGAATCTGTAGGTTGTGTTCCTCTTCCAGTCAAAGGCAAGCCAGAGGTTCTCTTTCTTTATGTTATTCAGCGGCTGAGAGACAATCACACCATCCGGACCCTGAATCCCGACAGACTTAAGCCTCAGCGGAGAGCTGAAAAACAGCCATGCACCATCAGGTACAAACTTCACATCTGCCTCCTGCACGGCCTTGTGTGGTGTAAGCAGATACCATGCAGTAACGCCGGTGCCTGCAAGTAAAATAAGAATGCCCATAATAAAAAATTTCTTTGCCTTTTTCATCAGTGAATTATATGAACCCGGTACCTTCCCTTATTCGTGCCCTTTTCATCTGTAAACGGCACCTCTACGAGGGCAATATACATGCCGTCTGCCGATATGTCAGCCATAAAGAAGACCGGACCTTCAGTAGGATAAAGGTATAGGAGTTTATCCATCCCTGACCCCGCCCTTGATGTATCAAAGAGTGTGGCCCCAAAAAAGGATGTCATCCCGCCCCTGC
>BDTQ01000050.1 GCA_002898135.1 bacterium BMS3Bbin07 | reverse complement strand
CCCCTCTAAAAAGAGGGGGCAGGGGGTGTGTAAAGATGTGGGTTTTCATCTGGTTAACTGTTTGATATTGCTGACGAACATGTCTCTCTGAATAATTGCGCGGGTTAATAACATCGTAATTCAACACTTTACCCGTGCAGCTTTATCTGAAGATGAGCGGGACTTCATATATTACTACATCATCAGTATCAGTTCTTCTACACTGCCACTATAATAACTTTGACTTCTATGTATAAACATAAAGATAAAGAAAGCCCTGAATTTTCAGTTCTGATGGCAAGTTATAATAATGGTCAGTTTATTGGCAGGGCAATAGAATCTGTTATCAATCAAACGTTTAAAGAATGGGAACTGGTGATAGTTGATGATTCTTCTACTGATAAATCCGTGGAAATTATTAAAACATATTTGAGTGATAGAAGGGTAAGGTTTTTTAAAAACAGTCGGAATATTGGATATATCGGGACATTGAGAAGATTGATTAATGAATCAAGGGCGGAAATTTTAGGTATCTTTGACAGTGATGATGCTTTAAAAGAAAATGCTCTTGAAAAGATGTATGAAGCCCATGTTAAAAATCGCGATTGTGGTTTCATCTATTCCAATTTTGTTTTTTGCGATGAGGACTTAAAGCCGGTTAAAAAGGGGTTTTGCACGGCCTTGCCTCAAATCCCTGGGAGAAAAACGATTCTGCGATATGACATAGTTGGTCCTTTCAGGACATTCAAAAAGGAGGCTTATCTCAGGACTCAAGGATATGATGACAGTATACTGTATGCAGAAGACAAGGATTTAACCCTGAAAATGGAGGAGGTAACCGGTTTCTATTATGTGGATGAAGTCCTGTATTTTTACAGGGTTTTACTCGATTCCCAGTCACACGATCCTGCAAAAAAAAGTACGATGAAATCATCATATTATCTGGCAAAGTACAACGCATACAGGAGGAGGTTGGGTACCGAGATTCCAAATTTAACAAATAAAGAGATGTCGGATGTGCTTTTTTATGGAATTCCCCATTGTATTAAGGCCAGGAACTGGAGAAGAGCAAGATTTTTTTTACGTGAGGCCATGAGGCTCTTTCCTTTAAATGTCAAGGGATGGTTAACGTTACTCTTTCGGGGAACAAGGTTTTTGCCAAGGATATTTTTCAGAAAAATCCCGTAATGTTAATTTTTATGAAATAGTAGACGATAGAGAAATAAAAATATGACAGAAAAGGATGGATATGACCGGTAAAAAAAATACACCCACTGTAAGTGTAATTGTCCCAACTTATAACAGGGCGCATTTATTGGGCAGAGCGCTTCAGAGTATCCTGAAACAGACTTATAGGGATTTTGAAGTAATTGTTGTGGATGACGGGTCTACTGATAATACTGCGGAGATTGTTAGGAATTTCAGTGCCATGGATATACGGTATATCAGGCATGAAAACAATAAAGGTGAGGCAGCAGCAAGAAATACAGGGGTGCTGGCTGCAAAGGGAGAGTTTATTGCTTTTCTTGACAGTGATGATGAATGGCTGCCTGAAAAACTGGAGAAGCAGATGGTTGTCTTTCAGTACCACTTCCTGCGTGTTGGGGTTGTCTACAGCAATATGTGTGAAATTGAGAGAAACGGAAAAAGACGTATATGGAGAAGTCCCACTTTTATGCCGGAAGACGGGCAGTTTTACAGACGGGCGCTCAATTATCAGGTTTATGGTATCGGTATCGGTTCTTCAGTAGTGAGAAAAGCCTGTTTTGAGAAGGTGGGCCTCTTTGACGAGCGTCTGTCTTATTATGTGGATTTTGATTTTTTTATCCGAGTAAGCAAAGAATTCTGTTTTTACCACATAAAAGAACCGCTCATGCATTACTACGTAACCGATGACAGTTTCCGGTGGGTTACATCAGCCCATATAGGGTCCAGGGAGGTAATCCTCGAAAAATATTTTGATGATATCAAGCGGAGTCGAAAAACCCTTTCACTGCATTATTGGAAGATGGGGCGGTTTTTATGTATACACAACGAAGTCGGAAGATCGAGGCCGTATCTGATCAAGGCGATTAAAGCATATCCGCTTAATTTCAAGGCATTAGCTTTTTTCGTTATATCCGTATCACCGTTTGGTAAACGTATGTTTTGTGCTATTAACAGTTTTAAAAAAAGGCGAACAATATTAAAGAAATGCGAGGAGTGTCGGTGACCGGGGGATTAAAGTGGACGCCGATGCCGGATTATAGAAATACTTTTGAGACCTCATCCTGCTCAAAGCAGGGCAGGGGGAGTCTTTCAGAGTCCTGTATCATTACTAATCCCTCGGATATATCCTTTACCAGACCTATATGAACACTGTCTATGCCCTCTGTCCTGATGGATTTTATTATCTTCTCTGAGGAGGATGGGGCAGCAGCAATCAGAAGTGCTCCGGAGGCAATGACGCCAAGGGGATTCAGACCGAAAAAATCGCAGAGAACCCTTGTTTCAGGGAAAACCGGTATCTTATCTGCCCATATCTCAAGTCCGGCTCCTGCAGCGGTGGCAAGTTCGTGAAGGCCTGTGGCAAGCCCCCCCTCTGTTGGGTCATGCATTGCATGGACATCACCGGCTGCGGTTGCAATCTCTGCATCTCTGAGAACGCTTATTCCGGGAGTCTTTATAAAACCCTTACATCTATCAATAAATGTGCGATCAAAGACCTTTGCGAGCTTTCCTTCCTTTTCCCG
>BDTQ01000049.1 GCA_002898135.1 bacterium BMS3Bbin07 | reverse complement strand
GCCCATAACATAGCAAAGATTGAGGAACATACCGTCGATGGCATTAAAAAGAGACTCCTCGTCCACAGAAAGGGGGCCACACGTGCCTTTCCCCCCGGACATCCCGAGCTTCCGGAAGTCTACAGGGGACTGGGCCAGCCTGTATTGATTCCCGGAGATATGGGCAGGGCATCTTTTGTCCTCACAGGCACTGAAAAGGCTATGGAAGAGACCTTTGGCTCTACCTGTCATGGAGCAGGCAGGGTGATGTCCAGGCATCAGGCAATAAAGCAGGCAAAGGGCCGTGCCATATGGCGGGAGATGGAGGACGCAGGCATAGTAGTCATGAGTGCAGGGAAACGGACCCTTGCCGAGGAGATGTCGGAGGCTTATAAAGATGTGTCAAATGTGGTGGATGTGGTACACAGGGCAGGCATTTCCAGAAAGGTAGCAAAATTGAGGCCGCTGGGGGTGGTAAAGGGATAGATCATTTGACAATAAAAGCCCCGTTAGGATATGATAATATTCAGCGGGGTAGAGCAGTCTGGTAGCTCGTCGGGCTCATAACCCGAAGGTCGGAGGTTCAAATCCTCCCCCCGCCACCAAAACCTGCTTCAAGAAACAAATCCTTATCGTTTCATTCCTGCATCAATCTTTTCAACAATTATCTTCCCGGTTTCAAGGTTGCCGACTGAAAACTTCCCGGCTTTCCAGCTCTCTATCTCCGGGGTACCGTTACAGGACACAATTCATCTCAATTCCTTGACTTCATTTCTCCATAACATATACAATAGACAACCCTGACCGTTAAGCATTTTAATACTACTTAATTTTATAGGGTTCAGGGGTGGTAGTTCAGTTGGTTAGAACGCCGGCCTGTCACGCCGGAGGTCGCGGGTTCGAGTCCCGTCCACCCCGCCATACACTCCCGCCCTTTACTTCTTCAAAAACTCCATACTCTTCAGGAAACTGTGTGGGAAACAAAAACCATCCTGAAAGCTTTCGGGAAAGCAGAGAAACGACTATATTCTATAATGAAGAAGTAACATACAAGATTTTAGAAGCAGACAAACAGGAGTCTCAACTCCAACAATATACTGTAAACTACAAGGTCCCTTCATATCTTGAAACCCTGCGAGAGGAGGACTTTTTCATCGCCATCTTTGCAATCTTATCTATTATTGAATCAATCTCCCTGCCGATTTCTCCGTTCTTTACGATCACAAAGTTCGTTTTAATCCTATAGGTAAGACTTGTCTTTTCTTTCCCCTCTGGCTCCAACCGGAAACCAAACTCCTTTTGTCTGACAGAATCAACATAAATGCGGAACATGAGACTCTTCTTCTCTTCATGCTCAACTACCTCCATCATATATTCATTCATTGTCCAGTTCCCCTCTCTTTCAGGGGAAACAACTTCTCTCACGATATACAGGTTGTCTTTTACTTTTTTAACATTGATTATAGAATCAAGATAAATAGCCGCATTTAATGGATCTGCCACTACCCGCCAAACCGAACCTGTACTCGCATCGATAACTGCAGATTTTGATATAGAAAATTCTTCCCCCATGATTTGCCCCCCCTTACAGCTCTAACTTTAGATGTACCACGTTTTATCATAGAAGTCACCTGTCCAAAAGAACAGGTGACTTCTATTCCCCGTTCATACTCAATAAAGGTGAGGGGGCGGGAAAATAGTACCGGTTAAAAACAACAGCTGGAACAACGCCAGCAGCTCTATTGACTCTTTTATCGTAATCTGTGAGGGGGATTCTATTGTCAAGAACCTGGCACGTGAGAGAGAGAAAATCCAGGCATATCACTTAAGATACAGGATAGGCTGCCCAAAAACAATGCCTGACGGGGTTACTGCCATGGCAGTAATAATGGACTGGAGAGAATTTGAAATATCAAGTTCAGTGAAACGGCCGAAAATGATGAGATGGTTTACTCAATATCAATCAACCGTTGCTCAATTGCAATGGCAACAGCATGCGTCCTGGTCACAGCATCGAGCTTTCGCATAACATTACAGACATGAAACTTTACCGTTCGTTCACTCACACCAAGAATTATTGATATTTCCCACGTGCTTTTACCCTCTTTTATCCAGATGAGCACTTCTCTTTCTCTTGGAGAAAGCGTAACCCTGTTCTTTCTCTTATCCTGGGCTACAATACGTACGAGAGCCTGATGAAAGTGCGGCACAATGAGTTTTAATACAGCATCAGTGCGATTATTATGTTCTATGGATTTGCCGGACAGCAAAAACAGACTCCCCTCGGTTGCATTGAAATTCCTCGCCCCGTGTGTATAACCCTCATCAAGTCCAAAATCCTCGGCAAGTGAGAGGAATTCCGGAGGAGGGCCATGTAGTCTATACGTATCAGACCATCTCTGCAACCTGAAATTAGTAAAGTTTTCTTTGGCAACCGGGTCAATCTCCTGGAAATTTCTCTCAAAGTAAAGCTCAATCCATTCGGCAGGATAGTTTATGTTTACAGGATTATAGATATTTACCATACCGCCAACCTCCTTTTTACCAAGCAGGCAAATGGCAAAGTCGTATGGAACCAGGCATCTCAGTTTCTTCATTAGTTCCGCCAGTTCCTCTTTTGTATTACAGGAAGGACTCTTGTGGATCAGCTCAAGAAGATAGATGGCATCTTCTTTGGATAACCAGCGTGTAAGACACGGTCGCATCTCCCTCCCCCCTGAATCA
>BDTQ01000048.1 GCA_002898135.1 bacterium BMS3Bbin07 | reverse complement strand
GTTATTCGCTTCTGCCACTGTTCAGGCAGTTGAGAATGTTATGTGAGACGGTTCAGATGAATAAAAACGTAAAAACAGAAAAACTCGGCCTCAAGGAACTCATCGCCATGGGTGTGGGCGGTATGGTGGGGGGCGGCATATTTTCCGTCCTCGGCCTGTCGGTAGCACTGGCCGGTCACGCTGCGCCCATCGCCTTCATCCTTGGTGGTATCATAGCCTCTTTAACCGGGTTTTCCTATACCAGACTCGGTCTGATTTTTCGTTCGGATGGCGGCAGCTTTACGTATCTGGAACGTGCATTCAGCCAAAGAAACGTTGCCGGAATCGGGGGCTGGATGCTTGTGGCAGGTTATATCGGGACAATGGCACTCTATGCCTTCACCTTCGGGGTATATGGAACGGCGATGTTCGGTGCAAAGGTACATGTTCAAGCCATGCACCACCTGCTGCAATCCCTGATTCTTCTTCTCTTCATGGGGATCAATCTATACGGGATCAAAGCGGCGGGAGAGAGCGAAGACCTGATAGTTATGGTCAAGGTACTGATTCTCTCCCTTTTTGCAGTTGCAGGCCTCTTCTATATCAGGGCGGATCACCTTGTGCCCTTTTTCAACATGGGCGGCAGGGGCGTCCTGATGGGTGCGGCCCTCGTCTTTGTAGCCTATGAGGGGTTCGAGTTGATCCCGAATGCGGTAAATGAAATGAAGAACCCCGGCAGGGACCTCGGCAGGGGGATTCTGATATCCATCGGCGTCACCATTGCCATCTATATCCTTGTTTCCCTGGTTGCGGTTGGCAACCTGTTACCCTCGCAGATCAGCAAATACAAGGAGTATGCCCTTGCAGTGGCGGCAAAGCCGTTCCTGGGCAAGCCGGGATTTATGCTGATAGGTCTGGGGGCGCTGCTCTCCACCGCATCAGCAATTAATGCCACCATGTTTGGTACTGCACGCCTTGCAATGGTGATGGCCCAGGACTCCGACCTTCCGAAGGTATTCTCACACAGGGAACGCAGGAACGATATCCCCTATGTGAGCCTGATATTTATTACTGCCCTGACACTTCTGTTTGTCAATACAACCGACCTGACCATCATATCATCATTTGCCAGTTCCACCTTTCTGCTGCTCTTTGCGGCTATCAACCTCTCGGCTGTCAGGCTCCGGAGGCGGATTGGCATAAACATCGTTATACCCCTGTCAGGCCTGATCCTGTCACTTTTATCCTGGCTGGTGTTGTGTGTTTATCTTTATGGGTCATATCCAAGGGGCCTGGTATGGATAGGCACGGTTTATCTGTGTGTCGTGGCCGCGGAATTGTTCTTCAGTGAACGAAGATTGTTTTTTAAATAGAAGCGATAAGGAGGTAAATATGGCGAAGACCGAGGATTACGAAAAGTTATCGGTGGATGAAACACTTAAGGCGCTACAGGCAGACATGGAGAAAGGACTTGCGCCGGAGGAGGCTAAAAAAAGATTAGAGCAATACGGCTACAACGAAATTCCGGAAAAAGAGGAATCCATATTTCACAGGGTCTTCAGGCGCTTCTGGGGACCGATTCCGGGAATGATAGAGGTTGCGGCATTGCTCTCTGCAGTGGTCCGCAGATGGGAGGATTTCACAATAATAATGATTCTGCTCCTCACCAATGCATTCATAGACTTATGGCAGGAGTCAAAGGCATTAAATGCCTTAAAGGTATTGAAAAACAAGCTGGCGAAACAGGCGCTTATTTTGCGGGATGGAAAGTTTCAAACAGTAGATGCCAAAGAGTTGGTCCCGGGAGACATCATAAAGGTAAAGATCGGGGACCTGGTACCTGCAGATGTAAAACTCATTGCGGGTGATTATATACAGGCCGACCAGTCAGCGCTGACAGGCGAGTCGTTGCCGGTCAGCAAAATGGTCGGGGATGTCGCATATTCCAATTCCATAATAAAGCAGGGAGAGATGCTGGCAGTAGTCATCAACACGGCGCTGAATACCTTCTTCGGTAAAACCGTAGCGCTTGTGGCAAAGGCCCAGAGAGAAGAGAAGAGCCATTTCCAGAAGGCGGTTATTCATATAGGAAATTACCTGATTATCATCACGATATTTCTGGCGGCAATTATACTGATCACCGCAATGTTCAGACATGAAGATATGCTCGAGATACTGAGGTTTACCCTTATCCTGACGGTCGCTGCAATCCCGGTTGCACTGCCTGCGGTGCTGTCCGTGACAATGGCGGTCGGGGCCATGAGCCTGGCAAAGAAACAGGCGATCGTAAGCCGCCTTGTCTCTATTGAGGAGCTGGCCGGAGTTGATGTCCTCTGTTCGGACAAGACCGGGACCTTAACCCAGAACAGGATGACCGTCTCTGATCCCGTACCCTTTGGGGGGCATACGGTTCAAGAATTAATGCTCTATGCAGCGCTTGCATCAAAGGAAGAGAATAAAGACCCGATAGAAACCCCCATATTTGAGTACATTCAAAAGACAGGACAAACAAAAGAGTTAACCCGGTATCAACAGACAAAGTTTACACCCTTTGATCCTGTAAGCAAAAGGACAGAGGCGATTGTAAAGTCGGGCGATAAAACCTTTCTGGTTACCAAGGGTGCATCTCAGGTAATACTGGGACTATGCGGCGAGCAGATAAATCAAGAGGAAATTTTGGGAAAGGTGGAGGATTTTGCAGAGAAGGGGTTCCGGACACTGGG
>BDTQ01000047.1 GCA_002898135.1 bacterium BMS3Bbin07 | reverse complement strand
AGGGGCTCAAAGGACTTAGAGGGTATGAGATACATGTGGGCAGGACCCCTGTGACTTCCGGGCTCTTCAGGATAAGGCGGGCGGGTGAAAGCCGGGCCATTCCTGACGGGGCATCAAACGGTGATGTGTGGGGCACATACATCCACGGTATATTCGACAATGACCCCTTCAGGAGATCACTTATAAACGGCCTGAGAATCAGAAAGGGTTTTGAACCCCTTGAGACGGTTATTGACTATTCAGCCCTCAGGGACAAGGCCCTTGACCGCTGGGCAGATCTGCTCAGGGAGAATCTCGATATGGAGTTTATAAAGAGACTCGTTTCCTGAAAGCCTCTTGTTTGACGCAAATCTTTTAGAAACACCTCGTTTCTGGGCATGTCTGATGCGTAAACGAAGAGTTAAAACAGCGGAGAAGAATTGGGACCTTCAAAATTTATCGGCAGCCTGATCGGTTCTGCCATAGGAGATTCACTCGGTGCACAGAGGGAGGGGACCTATGGTTTCAGGGAAGTAACAGAACCCGGCCCTGTATATACTGACGATACCGCAATGATGATTGCAGTGGCTGAATCGCTGATTGAGTGTAACGGCTTTGACGGAGCGCACATGGCGCGGCTATTTGTAAGAAGTTTCGAGAGGGAACCCTGGCGCGGCTATGGGGCTGGTCCTCCAGGGATATTTAAGATGATAAAATCAGGCCGTAAATGGGATGAGAATCTGGACAGGGAATTATATGACGGAGGTTCCTTCGGAAATGGATCAGCCATGAGGGTAGCACCTGTCGGTCTTTTTTATTATAACGACCCTGAAAAACTGAGGGAGGTATCCTGTCAATCAAGCCGTATTACACACAGCCATCCCCTTGGCATGGAGGGGGCGGCGCTTCAGGCCTGTGCCGTGAGTCTTGCCATAAGGGAGGAACAGAATTTCCTTGAAAAATTAAAGGAGTTTACAAGGGCTGATATTTACAGAAAAAAGATAGATGTTTTGGAAAAATTACTGGATAAAAAGGAGGACCGGGAACGGGTGGTGAGGGAATTGGGAAATGGCATTGAGGCCTTCAATTCAGTACCCACGGCCATCTTTTCCTTTCTGGCCGGCTCCAGCTTTAAAGAAGCCCTGATTTATGCAGTAAGCCTTGGTGGAGATACGGATACTATCGGGGCCATGACAGGGGCAATTGCGGGGGCCTGGTGGGGAGTTGACGGTATTCCCCCTGAGTGGAAAGAGAATCTTGAAAACCGGAATTATATAGAAGGGCTCGGAATGAGGATGTGGGAGACCGTTATGTCTTCTCAGAAGGGGCTTTTTTAGTTGTATTCTTCGGGCAGGAGATATATTTCTGTTGCAATCCTCTATTCAGTGGTTGCAATCATAGCCCTTGTCCCGTTCGGAACAGGCTCTTCGGTCTTAAGTCAAATAGTCCTTTCAGAGGCCTCTGCACAAGCAGAGATCCCGGCAGGACCTGAGTCCCCTGAGGCGTCATCCGAATCTGAAGGTGACACCATAATAGACCGGTATCACCGGGATTTGTCGGAAGATATCCTCGGCATTGCGGACAGGCTTGATTCGTTCTTTGACAGCGACAGGACCGTTGCCGAAGAGAACAGGACGCGGTTAAGGATCAAGCTGTACTCCCTTGTGGAAAAAGGAGCAAAACCTGCATTTGATGTCAGGACCAGCTTCAGGCTTTCACTTCCAAAACTGCAAAAAAAGCTGAACCTGATGATTTCGGGAGAGCCGGAGAATGCCCTTAATCCGAATAACACGCCAACAGAAGACAGGAGGGAGGAATTCGAGAGCACCGACAAACAGAACCTGATTCTCTCTCTTCAGTACAAGATAAAAGAGACTTTGCGGCGTTACATCTCGGCAAATGTCGGGTTGCGGTTCAGCCGTATAACGCCCGTGTTTTATGCAGAAGGCCGTTACAGGCATCAGGTCAAACTTGATGCGTGGATTTTCAGGTTCACACAGTCCCTGAAATGGCTTACCGATGAAGGCCTTGAATCCAGAACCCTTATTGATCTGGAAAGGCCTGTCTCCAACAGGTTCTTTTTCCGTACCACTGCTGACGGGTCATGGTTTGAGCACAGGGACGGCTTCTTTTATAACCTGAATCTATACTTTTTCCAGCACCTGAGTTCAAGGCGCGTGCTCAGCTATGAATGGATCAACGATTTTCAGACGCGGCCGGACAACAGGCTGGAAGAGATTGTACTGCAGATGAGGTACCGCCAGAGGATATGGCGTAACTGGATTTTCTATGAGGTCTCCCCCCGTGTCACCTTCCCAAGGGATGAGGGTTTTTCATCGATTCCGGGGATAGCGCTGAAGCTCGAAGCGATTATCGGGAAGTATTAGTCAGGGCCTCTCCTTTATGCGCTAAAAATCAATAATCAGGGTGGTCAGGAACGTTGTGTCCGTATGTTTAATTTCCGGGGAGGGAAGCAGGTTCTGATACTTTACAACGTAACTGAGACCAAGAGAGAGTGCGCGGTTGATTTTTGCCTCTACCGAGGTTGCCGAATCTATAAAGAAGTTATCCGTATTCTTGAATGAGACGGAGTAGTCCAGCTTCTCCTTGAATTTCAGGTTTTCAAGTATTTCCCATTCATATTTGAGAGTAACCTTTCCTGTCATGTAGCTGTCAGAGCTTACTTCTCCAACTGAAAACTCATCATAACTGTATATGAGGG
>BDTQ01000046.1 GCA_002898135.1 bacterium BMS3Bbin07 | reverse complement strand
GAGGAAGCCCTGAAGGAGATAGAGGCGGCTCAGGCCGAGATAAGAAGGGAGACTGGAAAAGTCCGCAAACTGCTTGGTGATGATGTGAGGAGATTCTCGGAAGAGATTGTTGAAAAGCTCATTGAAGTAGAAGTATAAGTATAAATATAAAAACTTTTTATTATTTTTATTAATAATTAAATGAGGTATGAATAAGAACGTGAGCAAAAATAAAAATCAAAAATCAAAAACCGGAATTAAAAAATATGTTCCCCCCTTTATCAGTCTCGTTATAGTCTTTATCCTTTCACTGTCTCATGTAGCAGCAGTCTTTGCTATGGTAGGAGAGGGCGCGGGCGGTAGTGACTGGCAGAGTTGGTTGTGGAAGATAGTTAATTTTGCCATCCTCCTGTTTATCCTTCTGAAGTTTCTCACAAAACCCATGAAGGACTTTTTTAAAAAAAGGACTGAATTGATAGAGAAGTCGCTGTCCGAGGCAAGGGAGGCAAAGGAGCTGGCACAGAAGGCCCTTAAGGAAGTGGAAGAAAAGTTGACGCTTAAAGATCAGGAGATTGAGAGGATAATTGAATCTGCAAAACAGTCGGGACAGGCGGAACATGATAGTCTGATCGAGCAGGGCAAAGAGATGAGCGAGAAGATAAGACAGCAGGCCAGGACGAATATAGAGATGGAACTGAAGAATGCCAAGGCTGCATTGAGGGCAGAGGCTTCAGGGCTGGCATTGAAATTGGCGGAAAAGAGGCTTAGGGAAAGGCTCACGGAAGAAGAACAGATGAGGCTCCTTGAAGAGTCCATTAAGAGGTTAGAGGGTTAGGATGGCAGCTAAACAGAAGAGATTTGCAAAAAAATATGCAAGGATGCTTTTTAATACTACGGGTGTGGATATGGCTGAAATGGCCATCTCCGAGTTGAATATTATCAATGACCTGATGAGCGGAAGCAAGGAGATAAAGAACTTTTTCCTGAGTCCCCTTTTTGCAGAGGAAGAGAGGCAGAAGACGATCGAGAGTCTTTCTGAAAAGCTTGGATTTGCTGAGGTGACAAAAAACTTTCTTGTCTTTATCACTCAGCACAAGGCGGTGTCAGCCCTTCCGGATATCATCAGGCATTTTGTTAATATATATTTTGAGAAAAAGCAGAAGGCGAAGGCCACTGTAGTAACTCCGTTTAAGTTTGACGGGAAGTATGAAGACAGGCTTGTAGCATCTCTCCGGAAACTTACAGGCAGGGATGTTGATATTGAGTATCTTTATGATCCGGAACTGCTTGGCGGTATTGTAGTGAAGGTTGGCAGTACGATGTACGACAGTAGTCTGAGGGGTCAGCTCAGGCTTTTAAAAGAAGAGTTAATAAAGGGGTGATATGATGGAAATCAAGGTTGAAGAAATCAGCGAGCTGATTAAAAAGCAGATTAGCGACTTTGAAAAAAAGGTTGATGTCAGCGAGATAGGGACTGTCTTGAGTGTTGGTGACGGTATTGCCAGGGTTTATGGTCTGGAAAATGCCATGGCGAGTGAGCTTCTGGAGTTTCCGAATAATGTCTTTGGCATGGCTCTGAACCTTGAGGAAGACATGGTTGGTACGGTGCTTTTTGGAGAGGATACCTTCATTAAGGAAGGAGATATCGTAAAACGTACCGGCAGGATCATGGAAGTTCCTGTTGGCGATGCGATGCTCGGCAGGGTTGTCAATGCCATTGGCCAGCCCATTGACGGCAAGGGACCGATTGATACAAAAGATACAATGAAAGTCGATATTGTTGCACCCGGCATAGTAGACAGACAGCCTGTTGGTGAGCCTTTGCAGACGGGTTTGAAGGCGATAGATGCAATGATTCCGATAGGCAAGGGGCAGAGGGAACTTATAATCGGTGACCGTCAGACAGGAAAAACAGCCATTGCAATAGACGCTATTATCAACCAGAAGGACAGTGGTGTTTTCTGTATTTATGTTGCAATCGGTCAGAAGAGGGCATCAGTTGCAAGGGTAGTCAAGACGCTCGAAGAGAATGGAGCCATGGATAATACAATCGTTGTTAATTCATCAGCTTCAGAGCCGGCACCACTGCAGTACATTGCCCCTTATGCGGGTTGTGCCATGGGTGAATTCTTCAGGGATAACGGTAAACACGCACTTATTATATATGACGACTTAAGTAAGCAGGCTGCTGCTTACAGGCAGCTCTCGCTTCTCCTGAGGCGTCCGCCGGGACGTGAGGCATACCCGGGAGATGTCTTTTATCTGCACTCAAGATTGCTTGAGAGGGCGGCAAAGCTTTCAGACAAGCTTGGGGCAGGTTCTCTGACGGCCCTTCCAATAATCGAGACACAGGCAGGTGACGTCTCGGCATATATTCCAACCAATGTTATATCC
The DNA here is from genome assembly GCA_002898135.1 of bacterium BMS3Bbin07. Taxonomy (GTDB): domain Bacteria; phylum Nitrospirota; class Thermodesulfovibrionia; order Thermodesulfovibrionales; family JdFR-85; genus BMS3Bbin07. The sequence goes on along the minus strand of BDTQ01000046.1, from coordinate 325 downwards.
ATTACAGACGGTCAGATATATCTTGAGCCGGACCTTTTTTACGCCGGTATCAGACCTGCCGTCAATGTCGGTCTTTCAGTCAGCCGTGTTGGTGGCGCTGCACAGACAAAGGCGATGAAGCAGGTTGCAGGAACCCTGAGACTGGACCTCGCACAGTTCAGGGAACTGGCAGCCTTTGCCCAGTTCGGTTCCGACCTTGACAAGTCAACGCTCATGCAGATAGAGCGTGGGAAGAGGATGGTGGAACTGCTGAAGCAGGGCCAGTATCAGCCCATGCCGATAGATGGGCAGATAATAGTGCTTTATGCGGGGACGCAGGGTTTCC
>BDTQ01000045.1 GCA_002898135.1 bacterium BMS3Bbin07 | reverse complement strand
CATCCCCATGCTGCCAAGCCTCTGACCAACAGGACCCTCGACAGTAATCCTGACAGTCTCGGACCTCGGCCATATACGTCCGCCAATACCGTGCTGACCATCAGCAATTATCAGGAGATCCCTGGCACCCTGCCTGACAGCCTCCTGAATCTCCTCCTCAAATATCCGTGAGGGGACTCTCTTTCCATTAACGATTCCTTTAATTATCACTTGACTCATATCTTAACCCGCAACATCTTTTATCTTTTTTATCTTTTATTTTTTTTCTTAACCCGCAACTCGCAACGTCTTTTCTTTCTCAACCCGCAACATCCTTTTCATCTTCTCAACACACATAACTTATCTCCAGACGCTCGGCAACAGCCGGGTCATCTGCACTTATACCGTCGGACATGCCGATGGACAGCTCCGTGCTCCTTCCCATCGGGGCAAAAATCTTCTTCAACTCCACATCCAGCGACTTAAAGACCTCAACCACCCTTTCAGCCACATTATCGGGGTCGAGTCTCCTGTAAAGCCTCGGATCCTGTGTTGTGATGCCCCTTGGACACCTTCCGATGTTACAGACATTGCAACGGTTGTATTCATCACCCAGGCAGCCTGCCGCTGCCTGCATTATATATTTCCCTATCGAGACAGCCGAGGCGCCGAGCATAAAGAGGGCTGCTGCGTTTGCAGCAAGATTACCCTTCTTTCCCACACCGCCTGATGCTATAAGGGGCAGTTCGTTCTGCTTGCCCTGTTTTACCAGGTCGAGGTAACACTCCCTGAGATTTGACGCAATAGGATGCCCCATCTTGTCCATCGAGACATTATACGCAGCCCCTGTACCACCATCTTCACCGTCAATGGAGAGGGCTGATGCAAAAGGGTTCCTCACCAGATTGTTCAGTACCGCCCTTGCACTCCTTGAGCCGGAGATCTTTGGATAGACCGGCACCCTGAAGCCCCATGCCATGGACATGGACTGTATCATCTTTGCCACTGATTCCTCAATCGAGTACTTTGTCTGGTGCGTAGGTGGTGACGGGAGGTCAACACCCATGGGGACTCCCCTTATCTCGGAGATAAGTTTAAGCACCTTGTGGGCCATCAACAGACCACCGTCTCCGGGTTTTGCACCCTGTCCGTACTTTATCTCTATGGCGCAGGGGTCTTCCACCATATGTGGGATTGCCCTTACAATCTCATCCCAGCCGAAGTAGCCCGAGGCTATCTGCAGGATAAAGTACTTCATAAACCTTGACTTCAGGAGCCTTGCCGGCATTCCCCCCTCACCTGAGCACATCACTACAGGCATGCCCTCAACTTCATTGAGATAGGTGATACCCATTGCAAGCCCCTCCCACATGGTGGGCGAAAGGGCGCCGATAGACATGCTGCCTATCATTACCGGATATATCTCCCTGACCGGGGGAATGAAATCCGTCAGGGTCTTGTCCACATCAAGTCTGCCGTTAACCACCTTCAGTGGCAGTTCATCCGGGGGCAGGATTCTTCCGAGATATGTCCTTATCCTGAACTCATGCCTGCCTGCGTCAAGGGCAGGGTCTGTGAGCATGGAGATTCTTGTGAACTTCAGCCTGTCCAGTGTGCCCGGCTGGGGATCGTTTCTCCTTCCACCCCTCCTGTACGGATGACCACCCCTGTTTTTGTGGAATATGAACTTGTGCTGGGGATTGTATTCAGGCTCTATGGCATCATTTGGACATACAAGGGTGCAGGTGCCGCAACCCGTGCAGTAACGGCTGATATCACTCGTCTGCCTTACTACAGAGACAGTTTTCCTTACAACCTTAGGCTCAGGCGTAAGCCCTTCTGAGCGGACAGCCCTCTGCACAACGACTGCCGGCTCTATTGAGAGCATGGGACAGACGGCAGTACACCTTCCGCAGCGTTTGCACCTGTCTTCACGCCACCTGATTATATATGGAAAGTCCTTTATTGTTAACTCATAGTTGTGGTCCAACCTTGAAGCTGGTTCCATACCTTCACCTCCTCGGCGCCGGGTGATACGACAACCATATCGTACTTCATTGGAAATATATCATCGGAGCGCTCCCTGTCCGGTATTGCCTTGTCAAGACCGCACTCCTCAGACATAAGCGCAAACTTGCCCTTAACTCCTCCGACAACCCCGGGCCTGAGCTTTTTTGAATCCTGTACCATGAAACACGTACCGTCAGGCGTAAATCCTATAACGCAGTTAGGGCCGTCAATGCAGAGAGGCCTCAAGGATATTTTCAGAAACTCCGCTGCCTCACTGTCAGGCCTCGTCTCTATCTCGGATGTCTTAAGCGGAGTGATAATATCTTTGTAGTATGTCAGGGGATAACCAAGACGCCTGCATGTGTAATGAAGTATATGGGTAAAGACCTCGCTGTCGCTGTTGTAACCCATATAGCCGGAAAAACCCCTGCTCGTTAAAAACTCCCTTATCGGAATAAAGGCCGTATTCTCACCATTTGTCATGGACCCGTAACCCTGAATAAAGAAGGGATGGCATGCGTAGAGATTAATGGCGTAATTCGTATTCTGCCTGCCCTGTGCAAGGATTATCTTTGCCTTGAGTGTTGAGGTATCAAGGCCGAAGAACTCGCCGAGCTGAAGCGGGTCTCCCACCTCCTTCAGGGCAATAATATCCGGATAAAAGGAGAAGACAATAATTGACTCATCC
>BDTQ01000044.1 GCA_002898135.1 bacterium BMS3Bbin07 | reverse complement strand
AACATGTCACGAATCACTTGGAGGTAAACTTGCAAAGCCCGTTTCAGAGTGGAAAGGCTCAATTCATCAACAGAATGGAATTACATGTGATTATTGTCACGGAGGAAATGCGGATGTCGATCTCGGGAATATAAAACAACTGTCCCAACAGCAATTTGCAGCCAAGCGCGCACTCGCAATGTCAAAAGCCGGCGGCTTCATCGGCATACCTTCAGGAAAGGCAATGTTTGATACCTGCAGACAGTGTCACAGCGATTCCGTTGACAGATACGAAAACAGTATTATGGGCAAGGCGTATCTCGATAACAAGGGCGGGCCTTCGTGTGTCACCTGCCATAAAGCTCATCATAATTCCATGCCGGTTGTTCCAAAGGTATGTGAGAGCTGCCATAAAGATACGGCCGGGTTTGATCAGATAGACCCGATGAGTGTTAATAAAACGACTATTACCACACTTTCAAGGATAAGGATAGAACTCGCCGAGCAAAAGGCAAAAGGCAATAAACCTCCTCTGATCCCCGAGTTCCCGGAAGAACTCGGTGCTTTCCAGATAGGGTTTGTTGCATTTGGTGCTGTTCTTGTTCTATTCATCATTGGTTATATCACTTACATTCTACTGGAGAAGAGGAGGTAACATGGGCTTCGAGGTTATACAGGAAAAGAAACCCACATATTCAGGGGGCGCCATGATTGCAATTGTGCTCCTTTCCATTATACTGCTTGGTATTGGTGTTGTCTTTGCCTATCTCCTTATATCAGGCAGGGGTAATGATTACATAATGGGCACACTGCTATCTTTTGAATTCCTGATTGCAGGCATTGAGGTCGTTATCTTTGCAAGATACTTTATCGCATTCAGAGAGGTATCGGAGGACCGTGAGGAGGAGTTATTATGGTAGCTGGAAACACTGAAAATAAAGAGGATAAAACAGGGATAACACGCAGGAGGTTTACTCTTGGTGCAATCATTGTGTCTATTGCAGGTGCATTCGCTTCTCTCCTGTCGCTCCTTAAAGTTTTATCACCGGAAAAGAAAGGCAGCGGTTATGTATCAACCATTAAACCTGGAGACAGGCTTGTTTATGCAAAGGGCGCCAACACAGGAGATTTCATAAAGCTTTCATCACTGAATGTTGGTGATGCCGTGCTTGCTTACCCGACAGGTAAAACGTCAAATCCTGCAAACCTTGTTCAGCTGATTAAATTAGATGAAGAAGTATATAAAGCACCTACCAAGATTAAACTTACGGATCAGGGCCTTGTAGCTTACAGCGCAATATGTACGCATCTCGGATGTACTGTTTCCTGGGTAGAAAATCAGAAATCACCCGACACCTCGTACACGGAATGCTTCTGTCATAACAGCATATTCGATCCCACAAGAGGTGCAAAGGTTTTAGGTGGCCCGGCACCAATTCCTCTCGCTCAGATCGGTATTAAAGTAAGAGACGACGGAACACTTGTCTTTACAAGCGATTTTACGGGGCCTATCGGGCCACAAGTATAAGGAGGCGAGGTTAAATAAGATGATCTTTAAATGGTTTGATGAACGACTGGAACTCGGAAAATTCAAGGATAAATTTCTAAGCAAGACATTCCCGACTCATCCCACATTTTTAATCGGGGAGATAGCTTTGTTTTCTTTCATTACACTTGTTGTCACGGGAATCTTCCTCGGATTTCTTTATGAGCCTTCAACCAAGCTGGTCTCCCTGTTCGGTGCAATGGTTCCGTCAGCCTATGCGAGCGTTGTAAGGATAGACCTCCTCCCCATGGGCATGATTATAAGACGGATACACCACTGGTCGGCAATGATAATGATAGCCGCTGTTCTTGCCCATCTTATGAGGGTTTATTTTACTTCGTCATACAGGAAGCCGAGGGAGATTAACTGGCTTATCGGACTCAGTCTCTGGAGTATATCAATGGGTGCGGCATTTACCGGTTATTTACTGCCGTACAGTAAATTCTCAGTGACGGCTACATCCATAGCCTATTACATGGCAAAGTCGGTGCCATGGATGGGAGACTGGATTTCAAGCCTGTTGTTTGCAGGCAATTTCCCTTCAACCGGTACTGTACCGCGGTTTTTCTTTATGCATGTCATGTTAATCCCTACAATGCTTATAGGCCTCATCGCCCTGCATATGATAATACTGGTTAAACAGAAGCACACTGAACCGATGTCAAATAAAAACAAAAAGGCGGCAGCGGGAGGCAAGAGGCTTATCGGCATTCCAATCTGGCCGGAGCAGGCGGTCATCAGTATCTCCTTCTATTTCTTTCTATTGTTCATAATTACCCTGATCGCCACATATATCCCTTTGAACCCGATAGAAACCTATGGCCCGCCTTCGCCGGGAACGCCTGTCATGCGGCCCGACTGGTATTTTCTTATCGTATACGGTATCCTGAAGTTAATACCGGGCGACCTGTCATTTTCTATCCTTGGAGGTAAGTTTACACCGGAGACCATCGGCGGGGTTATCTTTCCGACGCTTTCGATCCTTGTGTTTGCGCTGATACCTTTTTTCGACAGGGTAAAGGAACCTCAGAACTATATTGAAAATCCCCTGCACAGGCCTTTTATGACATCATTCGGGATCGGTGGCGGGATCTTCCTCTGCATGCTCGTAGTTGCAGGTTATATCGATGTGCTTCATATCACAC
>BDTQ01000043.1 GCA_002898135.1 bacterium BMS3Bbin07 | reverse complement strand
GGCATTGCCGCCTTTACATGGAGCAATGATGATGATAACAATACATATATAGATACACCTGATGCAAAGGGAAAAAAGTTTGATGTGGACAAGGTGACCGGGTTTGAGTTAAGTGGAGCATTTAGAAGCTCGGGGTTTTCTGTTGACGCTGAATACAACCTTTTCAAGGCTGACACAGTGGATGCAAATGTTACCGATGGTATCTACAAGAACGGCAGCGCAGATCTTAAGAACTACTCCATCGAGGGAGGGTACATGATAGTGCCGGACAAGCTTGAGATCGTTGCTGCTTATCAGGCACAGGATGCTGATAACTACGCAGACGTATGGACCCGCACATCTGTTGGTACCAACTGGTTTATACAGAAACATGACATCAAGATGCAGCTTACATACAGGATGGGCAAAAACCTGAAGGGCGTTTCGAATGATGATGAGAACGAGCTCTTCCTGCAGGCACAATACGTATTTTAAGGATTGCGGAATCAGGATTAACGAATAATGCCAGCACTCATTTCCAACCCTCCTTTGGGCAGGGGCTAAAGCCCCTGCCCATATTTTTGTTTAGGATGCAGTTGAAGAATTCGTGCTTATTAAACCGGCAATAAAAACAGAGTTTTTAAAAGGAACACACCCCTTAATCCCCTCTTGATAGAGGGGAAGCAGAGGATTTACGGTTAAGTGGCGGAACGGAAAGAGGGAAAGTCGTGCAGGTTGGTAAACAGCCATGAGAAAACAGGAAGCATGAACTCTCCCCTATAGAAAGAGGGGGCAGGGGGTGTGTAAAGAGCGGGTTTTCATCTGGTTAACTGTTTGATATTGCAGACGAACATGTCTCTCTGAATAATTGCCGGGTTAATAAGGTTAAGTTGATTTTTTATCCTGCCTTCAACTAAAACACGAAAGACCCGAAAACTTAAAGGTACCTTAATAATCACGTAACATAGCCGTGCTACTATTGAGCTTATCAATACAGGCAGAAACCTGCATATACGGAATGCCGGGGATTGCATGGCAATTGGCTGTTTTTTCATCAAAACACTTTTAAGAAGGGGGTAAAAATTATGTGTCCCAAGTTTAATGATGGTATTTGTGATGTTGCCGGCATTGAGCCGGAACACCTTGAGTGTGCAGATGGGAGTTGCTGCTATAAAAGCAGTTACGAGTACGAAACCTGCAGGCTCTACATGGTGGATTGCATAGTGAATTGCAAAAACACACTTGATGTGGCGGCTGATGTGGCGGCATAAAAAAAGAGGGGGAGTATAAATGGAATCAGTACAGGAGCATTCCCTGTCAGTTGGAAGACTGGTAACTTCCAGGGAATATATACCACCGTTCACTGCAGTCACCTGTGTGGCTGAAAGGTTTTTTAATTCGAGCAGTATGGATGCTGTGGCACTGGTTGAATGCAGGGAACCCGTAGGACTTGCCACAAGGTCCAAACTGCTCTTCAGGTTGTTCAGGAGATTCGGGTTTGAGCTATACGGAAAAAAGCCGATCATATCAATAGCCGACCCCGAGCCACTTATGATACACGAGGATGAAAGGCTGGATGTGGCTATAGATACTGCCCTGGACAGGCCGGCAGATGATGTTTATGACGATATAATCGTAGTCAATAACAGTGGAGATTTCACGGGACTTCTTTCTGTAAAGCAGATGGTGATACAGCAGAGCAATGCCCTCGTAAACAGCGTTATCCAGAAAGAGATGGCAAGGGAGAAGGCAAAGGACCTTGAAAGGATTAACAGGATCAAATCCCGGTTTATCGCAAATGTCACACATGAGCTCAGGTCGCCGTTAAACGCCATAATCGGGCTGACAGAACTTATGAAGATGTCGTATGAGAAAGGGAATATAGAACAGATGAAGAACCGCCTGGCCATGCTGATGTCCAGCTCAACCTATTTAAGGGCCATTGTAACCAATGTCCTTGACCTTTCAAAGCTTGAGGCCGGAAAGATGGAGGCCGTCAACGAGAGATTTGATATGGTCCCGATACTCCGTGAGGTAGCTGCCACTACACGAGTGCTCCTTGGGAACAAACCTGTAAGTGTTGAAGTGATTGCCCATGACGGACCTGTATTCATGGTATCAGACCCTGTCAAGGTCAGGCAGATTCTGACCAACATTATTAATAATGCGGCAAAGTTTACAGAGAGGGGCAGGATTGTTCTTGCCCTTGGTTCTGAAAAAGAGAGGCTGAAAATAACGGTAAGCGATACCGGAATAGGCATCAGGGAAGACAACCTCAAGAAGATATTTGAGGCGTTCAGTCAAATAGAGGATGCCGGAACCAAAAGATATGAGGGGACAGGGCTCGGCTTGACCATAACCAGAAACCTGCTTGCTATTCTGGGTGGTAGTGTCTCGGTCTCAAGCAATTATGGTGAAGGTACGACAGTGGATATTTATCTGCCCGTTAAAAATCATGAGAAGAAGGAATTGTAGATGAAAAGACCAACAAAAAGAATACTGGTTATAGATGATGATGAGAGGCATCTTGTTGCTGCAAAAGGGCTTTTGGAGGATGCAGGGTATGAGGTGATTACCCACAATCACTGTATTGGCTCTACCAGTGCAGTGATGAAACTCAAGCCCGACCTCGTCCTGCGCGATATTAATATGCCGGCACTGTCAGGTGACAGACTCTCAATGTTGTTTCGT
>BDTQ01000042.1 GCA_002898135.1 bacterium BMS3Bbin07 | reverse complement strand
CTCGTTCTTTCCGACACTAAAGGTCTTTTCCCTGCCTCCCGCCTGAAGTCCTTCCATATCAATAGTGCTGTGAGGACACTGACTATTTGTACAGTTGCTGCGGGAGAAATCCACCAGATTACCGTTCTTGTCATAAACATTTATCATCAGTACATCCTTTTCGTCTATGGGTGCAATGGCACGGATAAGATCCTCAACTGTAAAATGCGGGTCTTCCTGATGATAAAATTTAAAAGTAGCGGAAAGGGTACGTGATAACATCCATGCCCTTGTCTTGACCTCACTTAAAAGGTGGTATCTCTCGTCTTTTACTGAGACGTAGCCGAGCACTGCGGAAAGAAGGAGCATCAGGGTGAATATGTAAAGAAAAAGCCTTGTTGATATCTTCAAGCCTTAAGAATCCTCGTTGAATTCAGTACTGCAAGGACGGCAACACCCACATCTGCAAAGACCGCCTCCCACATTGTTGCCATGCCAAAGGCACCGAATATTATAAAAAACCCCTTGATCGTCAGGGCCATGGTTATGTTGATGAAAACAATCTTCCGCGTTTTTCTCGATATATACATTGCATCAAGCAGACCCGTCAGCCTGTCTTTCATGAGCACCACATCAGCGGCCTCAATAGCCGCGTCAGAGCCGAGCCCTCCCATTGCCACTCCGATATCAGAGGCCACAAGCACCGGAGCATCGTTAATGCCGTCTCCGACAAAACCTATCTTGTCCTTCTTTCTGTCGATATTCTCTTCCAGCTCCCTGACTATCCTGATCTTATCCTGGGGCAGCAGCTCGGCATGAAACTCGTCTACTCCCAACTCATTGGCAACCAACTCCGCCGCATCCCTGCCGTCTCCTGTAAGCATCACCACTTTCCGGACCCCCTCTTTTCTGAGGCCCTCAATAGTCGCGGCGGCATCAGCCCTCACCTTATCGGCAAGCAGGATGTATCCTGCATACTTCGAGTCAATGACGATATGCACGACCGTGCCCTTCACCTTGCATGTATCGTGATCAATGTCATATCCCTCCATGTGGAGAATCCTGTCATTGCCTGCCAGGATTTCCCTGCCCTCTGCAATTGCCCTCACACCATGGGATGGGATTTCCTCGTATTTCTGTATCGTGTTTTCATCTACCCCCCCTCCAAAGGCCTCCATGATGGACTTTGCAATGGGGTGATTGGACTGGCTCTCCGCCTCAGCAGCAAGACGCAGAAGTTCTTCCCTTGTAAATCCGTTCAGGGGCATAACTTCCGTAACCTTAAACACACCCTCGGTAAGGGTCCCCGTCTTGTCAAAAACCATTGTACGGATATCCCTGAAACCCTCAAGGTAGTTCGAGCCCTTAAAGAGCACCCCGTTTCTGGAGGCAGCCCCGATGCCGCCGAAAAAACCGAGCGGAATGGAGATGACGAGTGCGCACGGACAGGCTATCACAAGAAAGACAAGGGCGCGGTAAATCCATTCAGAGTAAGTCTCCGGATGGGAAAAGACGGATGTAAGTGCAGGGATCTGATAGATAACAGGCGGCAGAACTGCAAGGGCAAAGGCGCCGGCCACAACTGCAGGTGTATAGACTTTTGAAAACTTGGTGATAAACTTCTCTGTCGGAGCCTTTTGTGCAGATGCCTTTTCAACGAGGTCAAGTATCCTGCTCACTGTTGAGTCACTGAATACCTTGGTAACCCTCACCGTTATCACTGCATTTCTGTTTATCATTCCTGAGAGGACCTCATCGCCCTCTTTCAGGGATCTCGGCATTGACTCACCGGTCAGTGCCGAAGTATCCACACTGCTTTGGCCCTCCTCGACAACACCGTCAAGCGGAACCTTCTCTCCGGGCTTGACCATTATAAAGTCGCCAACCTGGACATCCTGGGGCTTCACCCTTTCGGTAATTCCATCCTTTTTCAAATTTGCATAATCCGGCCTTATCTTAAGGAGGTTTTTTATCGATCTTCGCGAATGGTTTAATGCCCTGTCCTCAAAATACTCTCCTACCTTGAAAAAGAGCATCACCCCTACGGCCTCGGGAAACTCTTTTATGGCAAAGGCACCGAGGGTCGCTATGGTCATCAGCAGGCTCTCTCCAAAGAAATCCCTGCTGATTATGCCCTTTACGGCACCGGTAACAACATCATGGCCTGCAATGATATAACCGATCAGATACGGCATGAGGACTGCCCAGAAACGCAGATCACTCAGGGGTAAATCTTCAGCACCCGGATACACGTAATTCTGAATGACGAGACCGGTTACAAAGAATATACCGGCAAGGAATATCTTGAGGAGAATGGAAGGGCCGGCATTTTCCTCCTCCTCTTCTCCCTCTTCATCCTCTATCTTCTTTATCTTTATATGCGGCTCAATCTTCTTGACCACTGCAAGGGCCTCGTCTTCAAGCTCTTGGCTGTCAGCATCAAGAACAAGGGTGGATGAGGCAAAACTCAACTCTGCTCTCACTCCGTCCATCTGATTCAGCTTCTGCTCTATCTTTGCAGCACAGGAGGCACAGCTGAGACCGCCAAGGTAATACTTCGTACCCCCGGTAATGGCAGGCCTCTCAGGACGCTCCCCCTGCACAGTGCTGCAGACCTCTTCAGCACAATGATCGTCTGTCCTGCTGTTTTTTATGTGTAGCGGAAACTCAGGCATAAAATACTTTTA
>BDTQ01000041.1 GCA_002898135.1 bacterium BMS3Bbin07 | reverse complement strand
CATGACCGTATAAATATAGAACTCTCAAGGGGATGCACCAGGGGCTGCAGGTTCTGCCAGGCAGGTGTTATATACAGACCCCTCAGGGAGAGGTCACCTGAAAGGGTTTTGAATATTGCCGAAAGAACCATCGCTTCAACAGGGTATGACGAGGTCTCTTTCACCTCTCTGAGCGCTGGTGATTATACGCAGTTACTGCCCCTGATGAAGTCATTCAACAGGATATTCGGAGATAAAAAGGTCTCGCTCTCTCTCCCCTCCCTCAGGGTGGCTGCGGTTGACAGGGGTGTGCTCAGAGAGATAAAGACCGTTAAAAAAACAGGGTTTACAATTGCGCCGGAGGCTGCAACCGAGAGGCTCCGTGGGGTGATTAACAAGGATCTCAACGGGGAGGATTATGAACGGGCACTTCACACCCTCTTTAGCGAGGGGTGGCTTAATCTCAAACTCTACTTTATGATAGGGCTGCCCACTGAGAGGGATGAAGATATTGAGGCGATTCCGGCAATGGTCAAACATGCACTGAAGATTTCCAGGAAGTATACGGGCAGGTTTGTAAACATTACAGTGAGTATCTCTCCTTTTGTGCCCAAACCCCACACGCCCTTTCAGTGGACCGGACAGGATTCTCCCGACAGGCTCAGGGAGAAGATAAACTTTCTGAGGGGAAAGCTCAGGAAAAAAGGTATTAACTTCAAGGTGCACGACATCAGGATGAGTCTTCTTGAGGCCGCCTTCTCAAGGGGTGGAAGCGGGTCTGCTGCAGTGCTCGGTGAGGCACACGCCCTTGGCGCTTTTCTTGACGGCTGGTCCGAGTTCTTTGATTTTTCCTTGTGGGAGAGGGCAATGGACAAGGCGGGGGTTGATCTGCGGGATTTTTCAGGAAAGACCTGGCAGGAAGACGAAGCCCTGCCGTGGGATTGTGTTGATGTCGGAGTGAAAAAGGAATATCTCCGCAGTGAACACGAAAAGGCCCATGAGGCTGAATGGACTACCGATTGTAACAGGGACAGGTGTCATGCCTGTGGTGTGGGGTGCAGGAGTGGCGAGTTCCTTTCTTCTTCCACTGTAAGGTACCGTCCTTTTTCTCAGGAGTCGCACTACAGGTTCACTCCCGTAAAGGTAAGGGTGGAGTATATAAAGAAGGGTATTTTGAGGCATCTTTCACACCGCGAGCTTGTGAACGCATTTCTTCGGGGGCTAAGGAGGGCAGGGGTGCCGCTCGTGTATTCAGCAGGTTTCAGCCCTTCACCAAAGGTCTCCTTCGGTCCTCCGCTGAATGTGGGTGTGGAGGGAGAGTCAGAGTATCTTGACATGGAGGTTTATCCCCCCTTTGATGTAAGTGAATATATTCACAGGATAAACAATGAACTGCCGGGAGGAGTTGAGATTAAGGAGATGGAATTTATCCATAGAAAGGTGCCGTCTCTGAGCAGTTTTATAACGGTATATGAATACGAGATACGCTTTCCTGAAGACAAGCCGGTCAGGCTGTTACGGCAGGAGAGAATAAATAATGAAAAATTTAGTGATTTTATCCGGAATTTTGATATAATTGACGACAGGACTGTCAGATTGAGACTTAAGGACCTTCCTGACCGAAAAGTGAAACTCTCCGCCATTATTGATGACCTGTTTGGAGTGCCTATGGAGGAGCTGGAGATTGTAAGGAAAGGCCTTTTCGGCTTTAAGGACGGATGGGTGAGTCCCATGGAGCTGCTCAGGCAGTCGTTGGCCGTTGGTTGCTGAGGGTTATCAGGTGACTGATGAGCAGTGGCAAACGGCCGGTTAATTTTTGATGTCAAGTGAAATTCTTATAAATATTACCTTTGATGAAGTAAGGGTGGGGCTTCTTGAGGCCGGACAGCTTGTTGAGCTCTATGTTGAAAGAAAGCAGGACGCCTCACTTGTAGGTAATATCTACAAGAGCAGGGTAGTCAAGGTGCTTCCGGGCATGCAGTCCGCCTTTGTTGATATAGGGCTGGACAAGGCGGCCTTCCTCTATGTTGCCGACGTCAAGGCGGACATCGATGCATACTCCCCCTTTCTTGAGGATGAGGAAGATGCCGTTCATATAGAGTTTAAAAAAGGCCGGCAGGATGTGCCCATTGAGGAGCTTGTGCAGGAGGGCCAGGAGCTCCTTGTGCAGGTGGCAAAGGACCCCATAGGCTCAAAGGGCGCGCGTGTAACATCTTATGTAACAATCCCCGGCCGCTATCTTGTGCTCATGCCCGAGGTTGAACACATAGGGATATCAAGAAGGATACTGGATGAAGAGGAACGCACAAGGCTTAAGAATATTGTTGAAGAGATAAGGCCGAAGGGCTACGGACTTATAGTCAGAACAGCCTCTGAAGGGGCCACAAGGGATGAGCTCTTAAAAGACCTTGAGTTCCTGCTGCTCCTGTGGGAAAACATTCAGCACAAAAAAGAGAAGGTCTCGGCCCCAATCCTCCTTTACAGTGATCTGGACCTCGTCTTCAGGAGTGTACGCGACCTTATGAGTCATGATGTGGAACGCGTGATTATTGACTCCAGGGAAGAGTACGACCGGATGAAGGAGTTTGTAAATACCTACTTTCAGAAATTCTCCGACAAGATCGATTTTTACGATGGACATGAGCCCCTCTTTGATGCCAA
>BDTQ01000040.1 GCA_002898135.1 bacterium BMS3Bbin07 | reverse complement strand
AATTTCAGGATGGAAAGCATCCTTTTAAACATGTTTGGATTCAGAGAGAGGAGGACCTCTGTTGAGGAGAGAATTTGCTTTCCGGAGGTATCCACAACATAGGTTTCGAAGCCGAGCATTAAACCCCAGTGAAGCGCCATGTCGAGATGTTCCATATCCCACTGATTATCTACATAACTCCCTTCAATTGAAGCCAGTACCCAGTATATCTGGTCTTCTTTCGTTCCCCTCACGAACTCATCGAAATCTTTCAGGGTCAACCGTTCAAAAACAACATTGGAAAGGAGGGCAAGGAAAATTATAAGTATGAATGATAGAAATAATTTAGTCCTCATCAGGTAAGCCGATAAATCTGTAACCTACTCCATAAACTGTTTTTATGTAAACAGGGTTTCTTGGATCGTCTTCGATCTTGTGACGGATGTTCTTGATATGTGCATCGACCGTCCTGTCATAACCTTCAAAATCATAACCGAGAATTGCGTTTACAAGCTGAACCCTTGTGAAGACCTGTCCGGGGCGCTCGGCAAGGTTGAGGAGGAGTTTGAACTCTGTTGGAGTAAAGACTACGATGGATCCGTTTTTTATAACCTCAAAACGCGATTCATCGATTATAAGGTTATTATTGTTAAAGCTCACCTTCTTTTTTATACCCTTGCTCCTTCGCAGCAGGGCCTTGACCCTTGCCACGAGCTCCCGCGGGCTGAAGGGTTTTACAACATAGTCATCAGCTCCGAGGCCGAGCCCTTTTATCCTCTCTTCCTCTTCGCTCTTTGCAGTGAGCATTATGATCGGTATTTCAGAATCTTCACGGATTGCCTGACAGATGTCTTCACCAGGCATGTCCGGGAGCATCAGGTCGAGTATTATAAGGTCAACCCCGTCTTTAAGCAACTCTAAAGCACGCTGTCCTGTTTCTGCAACGGCTACCTTGAACCTTTCGTTTTCAAGATATGCCTTGACGATATCCGCTATCTTTTTTTCATCTTCTACTATTAGTATCCTGTATCCCTTCATATTACTTATAATACCATAAAAACTGTGAAGTAGTCGTGAAGGAGAGATGTTGCTGAAATCCGCACTGAGGAGAAATACTTGTATATTTCAATGAGTTTCACTATAATGTATATTATGCCCTTGCAGGTATGGAGCATGGTGTGTTCCAACAGAGATTGACCTGCTTTGCAGGGAGCTTCTATCGTCTCAACCCTCACCGAACAGGGAGTTCACCATAAATTATACAGCAAAAGGGTTGAGTATTTTGAAGAAGGGTGATTGATACCTGCCTCAATGAATGGTGTAATGATTTCGGCATTTGCGCAGATAAACAAAAAATTCCTTCTGAGGAGGATTTATGGCTATTAAAAAGGGTACAAGTATCAGGGTGAAGCTTACCATTACGTTCCTGGCGGTTATATTATTATTGGTCACCGCAATTTTTACATACCAGTTATACGATATATGGAAAGACCGCGTAAAGACGACAATCGAAAAAGAGAAACTCTTTGTTGCCGAGCAGTCTGCCGCAGTAAGTGATCTTATGTCAACAGATGATATGAGCGCTGTGAAGACATTTGCTGTCCAACTGAAGAAATCCTCTCCTGATCTTGCATACTATATATTCAGAGACCGCGATGGGAAAATATTTGAGCACTCCTTTAAGGGAAAAATCCCTGCCGAGTTGAAAAAGGTTGGTCTGAATCCGGAAGAGACCGTGCAGGAACTCGCTATCAAGCCCTTTGGGAAAGTAATAAATATCAGCTATCCCCTGGCATCATACGGAATAGATATATACGGGACCATGACCGCCGGGTTTTATAAGGTAAGTTTTCTGGATATTCTTAAGGAACGCTCAATGGTGATTGCCCTGTTTTATTTAGCAACGCTGTTTATCGGGTTGGTAGTCTCCATGGCTATATCGTCAAGGATGGTGGAACCCTTGAATTCCCTGATGTCGGGTATTGAGGCCGTTGGCCGCGGAGAGTCCGATGTCAGACTACCCGTCAAATCATCAGATGAGTTTGGCAAGATAGCAGTTGTCTTCAATGAGACCCTTGACAAGTTGCGGGAATATATACAGACAGATGAAGAAAGAAAAAAGGTTCAGGAAAATGTCATCAAATTCCTTGAAGTTGTCAGTACCGCGGCAGAGGGCGATCTTACTGTGCGTGCACCTGTTACTGCAGATGTTTTTGGCTCGATTGCCGATGCCTTTAATCTGATGGTGGATGAGCTTTCATACCTCTTCAGGGATGTCAAAAACACCGCCCGCAGCGTTGGTGAAGAGAGCTTCAGACTCCTTGACATGCTTAAAAAGATGGCAGACGGGGCTGAAAACCAGATGGTTCAGCTAAAAGGGGCCACTGAAGCAGTCAATGGGACCGTTGATGCCACAATAAAAATCTCTGATGAGACGGGGGAGGCTACAGAGATTTCAGTTAGGGCTTCAGAGGCTGCGTCAAAGGGTGGAGAACTGGTCAATCAGAGTATTGAAGGTATGAAAGTTGTCAGGGCAACGGTTCAAACCATCAATAAGAAGATGAAGATGCTGGCTGAGAGGATTATAGAGATCGGAACCATTTCAGGCCTTATTGCAGAGGTTGCGTCAAGGACAAACCTTTTGGCAATGAATGCCTCG
>BDTQ01000039.1 GCA_002898135.1 bacterium BMS3Bbin07 | reverse complement strand
CAACAGGTGGATTTTCTACAAGGAATGCGAGTATTGGATACTATAACAGCGCTTTTATAGATGCCGTTGCAACAGTATTTATGTTTCTTGCAGGAATAAATTATACTCTCTATTTTTATGCCTTTAAAGGCGACCTTTCAAAATTTGCAAGGAGTGACGAATTCAGGTTTTATCTGAGGGTCACTGTTATTGCCATAGCACTGTTGACCATAGACCTTTGGGGGAGGGATTACAGCACTCTCCTGGAGTCTGTCAGATATGCATCGTTTCAGGTAGTTTCAATAATGACAACAACCGGCTATGCCACTGCTGACTATGAAAAATGGACCTACTTTGCCCAGTTGCTCCTTGTTATCCTGATGTTCTTTGGTGGAATGATCGGTTCAACCGGCGGAGGTATGAAGCAGGTAAGGATATTGCTGATGTTCAAACAGGCATACAGGGAACTCTATCAGCTCATTCATCCCAGGGCAGTGACCGTGCTGAAGCTGGAGGATAAGTTCGTGCCAAAAGAGATACTGGGCAGTATCTGGGGATTTCTCTTCCTCTTTCTGATAATATGGGTCAGTGCAACACTTGTGATGGCATTGCAGGGGATAGATATTATTACATCCGCATCAACTGTTATTTCCGCACTCTGCAATGTCGGGCCTGCCCTTGGCGGGGCCGGTCCTGCAGAGAACTATGCCGGGTTACCGCTTATGGCAAAATGGGTGCTTATCTTCTGTATGCTTGTGGGAAGGCTTGAGGTTTATACGGTGATTATACTGTTTATTCCACATTTCTGGAAAAAATAAGGAGGATGTAAAGATGAATACTATTGATGTATATAAAAAGCTGCCGGGAAAGAATTGCGGCCAATGTCCGGAAAAAACCTGCATGGCCTTTGCGCTCTCATTGGTCAAGGGCGGAACGGATGTTGAGAATTGTCCTTACCTTGAGGCTGCCGTTGCAGAAGAGTTGCGGGGGGCAAAGGGGGCTGACTGGCGTGAAAGCCTGATAGCGAGTCTCAGGGAAGAGGTGAGCAGACTTGATTTTCCCCTTTGTGCCGGTGGTATAGGTGCAGAGCTTGTTGATGGGTCAATGAAGATAAGTTGCCTTGGAATGGATTTTCTGGTCAGCCCGGAGGGTGAGATAACCACAAGGGGATACATAAATCCATGGATAAAAATACTCCTGTTGCACTATATAAGGACCGGCGGCAGGGGTGAGCCTGCAGGCAGATGGGTCTCGTTTTCTGAGCTCAAGGCCGGTCTGGTAAAGGCGTCATCCTTTAACCGGGATTGCGAGGAACCCCTGAGGGAGCTGCTGGACCGTGATATGGCCAAGACCGGAGCCATGCTCTCCCGCCTTGGTGCAGAAGAGACGGTTTCCGAGTCAGCCGACCATGCGTGGAGACTTACGGCGCTTCCAAAAGTTCCGGTGCTTATTCTTTACTGGAAGGAGGATGATGACCTTGATGTTACGGGTTCTTCAATGTGCAGGATACTCTTTGACAGCTCGGCGGACCGTTTTCTGGATGTGGAGTCACTCATCTTTCTTCTGGAAGGCCTTGCAAACATAATCAGTCACGCGTTGACACGTTAATGATACAGTTTTTTTCAACAGGTCACTGTAGTGGCGAGGTTACCTCGCCTTCCTTGTTTTGAACAGGTTGTTGCAGGGGCGAGGTTACCTCACCCTTCTTTTCTCGCATATTATGGCGGAGAGGGAGGGATTCGAACCCTCGGTAGAGTGTTAACCCCACAACCGCTTAGCAGGCGGCTGCCTTAAACCGCTCGGCCACCTCTCCTTGTTTATTGACGATCGACGATTGACGATTGATAATTAATCAGCTATTCTAACAGAAAAAGAGCAGGTCATGCAAAGAATAATTACTTTTGGCAGCTTTCTATATTCTCTATGGTTTTTAGTAGTGGCGGGGTCTCCCCGCCTTCTTCAAGGTAGTGGCGGGGTTACCCCGCCTTGGATCCCTGTTTCTGTCTGTAATCCTCTATCGCCTTTCTCAGCGCATCAGCGCCGAGGTTGGAGCAGTGCATCTTCTGCGGGGGTAATCCTCCGAGGGCGCTTGCCACCTGTTCCTTTGATATTGACATGGCTTCTTCAAGGGTCTTGCCCTTTATCATCTCCGTTATCATACTGCTTACAGCTATGGCGGCACCGCAACCAAAGGTCTGAAACTTTGCTTCCTCAATCCTGTTGTCTTTCACCTTGATAAAGAGCTTCATCATGTCCCCGCAAACAGGGTTGCCTTCTGAGCCCACTCCATCTGCATCAGGCATCTCTCCTACATTTCTTGGATTCATGAAATGATCCATCACTTCTTTGGAATACATGTTCCACCCTCCTCAATATCTCCCCACCCTCTGGAAAAGGGTGAGAGTTCTCTTAGTCTCTTGATTATCTGAGGAAACTCCTCAAGGGCATACTCAATCTGTTCTTCCGTATTGTCTGCTCCGAGTGTGAAGACTACAGAGCCATGTGCTACATGTGTAGGGACTCCCATTGATAGCAGCACCGGTGAGGATTTTAGAGCCTTGGACGTACATGCCGAACCGCTTGCAACGTATATCCCTTTTGCTGCAAGCATTAGGAGCATTCCTTCCCCTTCAATATATCCCAC
>BDTQ01000038.1 GCA_002898135.1 bacterium BMS3Bbin07 | reverse complement strand
TGTACGACCCGTTAGAAAATACCGTGACTGCAAAGGTGGTGCTCGATGGCGACGGTTCTGATTATGAGAACTACCAGGATATCAAGGATGACGACTATGAGCTTAAGGGGATTATCCAGTCCCTTACCACTGGAGGGTTTGACCTGACAGTATTAAAGGCAGAGGGTTTTATTCCCGACAGTAATGTCATTACAGTAGTGGCCGGTGATACCGTTCAGTTTACCTGCGATGACGATGACGAGAGGGCGATATGCAGTATTTCGGGCATCTCTGATCTGCAGGTTGGTATGAAGGTTGAGGTAGATGGAACCTGGAATGGCACCGAGTTTGTAGCCACGAAGGTTGAGGTAGACGGTGACGATGATATCGCTGCAGCGGTCTGTGATCTGCCCGACAGGAGTGTGACCGAGTTTACTGGCCTGACGGTACAGCCTGACCTGGAATCAACGGCGTATACCTTTGACTCAGGCGCCTATTCAGTAACGGTTTTAGATGTGACCGTTCTTATTACTCAGGAGACGAGGATTGAGTATGAAACAGAAGAAACTGACCAGATTATATGTGCAGACCGGATCCCGGTGACGTCCGGCGATATAGAGGTAGAGGTTGAATACTACAAGGCTCTGGACTCTTCTGACAACCCTGTGAATGTTGCTTACAAGATTGAAATTGAGATTGAAGATTAGCTGGTTGCAGTAAATTTTGCCGGCATTTAAGGAGACCGGACTGCTTCACAGTGCGCTGTGCAGAGTAGTCCGGTCTTTTCTTCTTTTGTAAAGACCGGGTTTCTTCCAGCTGTTTCATGGTTGTCCTTGATTACTGTTTCTTATTAACTTATTAATTGTATTTGTGTTATACTTTACAAGTATGGCAATGGACGACCATAAGCTGCGGGTATTCTGCACAGTAGCAGAAACAAAGAGTTTCTCGAAGGCATCCGAGATTATCCACCTCACACAGCCTGCAGTAAGCCTCCAGATACAGGCCCTTGAAGAGCTTTACGAAACCAAACTCTTTGACCGTTCGAGTAACACCGTTACCCTTACCCCTGCGGGAGAGGTCCTTTATAAGTATGCAAAACATATCCTGGGACTTTATGCCTCGGCTGAGAAAGAGGTTGGGGAGTTGACAGGTCTTGTTAAGGGGAGCATTGCACTGGGGGCAAGTACCACAATAGGGAATTATCTGCTGCCCAAGGTCATCGCAGATTTCAGGAAGACCCGTCCGAAGATAAAAATTCATCTGCAGATCGGCAATACAAAGAGGGTTATCGAGCTCCTCAAGTCAGGAAATATAGACCTGGGACTTGTTGAGGGAGATGTTACAAAACAGAAGATAGCAGTGGAGCGGCTCATAAAGGATGAACTCTGTCTTATAGTGCCCCCTCAACATACATGGTCAAAGAAGGCAGACATATCCTTTCTTGATATAACAAAGGAGCCCTTTATATTCAGGGAAGAGGGTTCCGGTACCAGGCAGGTTATCGAGAAGTATTTTACCAAGCACGGCATAACCACTCAGAATATGAAGATATCCATGATTCTCGGTGGCACAGAGGCCATCAAGCATACAGTAGAAAACGGCATGGGTATCTCCATAGTCTCAAGGTGGGCTGCCCTGAAAGAGGCGAAGTTCGGCACTCTGAAGATGCTCAGCTTCAAGGAAGAAAAGATGATGAGGGATTTCTCGCTTATTTCACAAAAATATTCGGTCTTTTCTCATGCAGTAGAGGAGTTTCTCGATTATCTGAAGAGTTATCCTTACGACAAGCTGCTGTCTCACGAATCGTAATTATCCTTTTTTGACCCTTATTTTTCCACTCCCCTTAACCACGTGACCGATTGCCCTTGCAAACATACCTGCTTCCCTGAAGGCCCGGAATCCGTCCTCCCCCAATGACAGAAGCAGTCCCCCGGAAGTCTGTGGATCAAACAGTAACAGCATTTCTTCTTCAGTAATATTGTCCTGAAACTCTATCCTGTCTTTCAGATACTTCATGTTATTGTATGCACCTTCAGCAACCATACCCCTGTCGATCATCTCCTGCACCCTGTGCATAACAGGGATATCCTGCAGCCTGAAAATAAAATCCGTATCAGTATCCCTTACCATATTAAAGGCATGCCCCAACAGGCCGAATCCTGTAACGTCAGTGCATGCATGGGCTCCTGCCTGTAGAGCGAGCTCTGATGCACGGTTATTAAGTGTCAACATCCATCCGACTGCCTCATCCATATCAACGTCTTTTAGCTTGCCGCCCTTTAAAGCCGTTGTGAGCACACCGGTGCCAAGGGGTTTGGTAATTATGAGGATGTTGCCTTCCCTGACTCCATCCTTTCTGAGTATCCTGTCAGGCTCCACGGTTCCGGTAACCGAGAGACCAAACTTCAGCTCGGTGTCCTCAAAACAGTGACCACCCATAAGCTGCACTCCTGCCCTGTCAAGAACACTCTCGGCACCCTTTAAAACCTGTTTCAGCACCTCGGTGCCGTAGTCGCAGGAAGGAAAGCCCGCTATGGCAAGGGCTGTGTAAGGTATTCCTCCCATGGCATAGACATCACTCAGGGAATTTGCCGAGCTTATGGCACCGAAAGTATAGGGGTCGTTGACA
>BDTQ01000037.1 GCA_002898135.1 bacterium BMS3Bbin07 | reverse complement strand
CCTTAATCAGCGTGGTAATGTCCCTACACATGATTCCCTTCTTGGGATAATCGGGCACTGTCCTTATCTTTGATTTAATAGGCATTTGTTACTCCTTTTTAGCTGCATTCGTGTTATGAACACTTAATCTTTGGAATTGTATTTAAGATCAACTTCTTAACATTTTCAGCGTTCTGGTACATGATTGACACAATCATATCCCATGTAACGGGTTCCTCGCCTTCCTTCCAGCAATCGTAATCAGTGGACATTGCAATGGACTGGTAACAGATGCCCAGCTCTCTTGCAAGTATGACCTCAGGTACGGTTGACATGTTGATGACATCCGCTCCAAAACCCCTGAACATATGAGACTCGGCCTTTGTGGAAAACCTGGGGCCTTCAATCGTAACCACAGTGCCTTTTTTGTGATGCCTGAGCTTTAATGCCTTGGCGGTTTTGATGAGAAGCGACCTCAACTCCTCGCAGAAGGGCTCGGCCATCGGTGTATGGACAACCTTTTTCTCATGGAAGGTAAGGGTTCTGTGTTTTGTAAAATCTATAAACTGGTCAATAAAAACAAAATCGGCCGGCTTTATCCCGGCCCTCAGTGAGCCGACCGCTGTAGTGGCAAGGATATGCGTGCAGCCCTCCTTCTTCAGGGCACTCAGATTGGCCCTGTAGTTAACCGCTGTTGGGTAGATGGAATGCTTCTTCCCGTGACGGGCAAGTATTACGACATCGACCCCGTCTATCTTGCCGACTGTAAGTGGGGATGAGGGTTTTCCGTAAGGTGTCTTTACATTTTTTTCTTTGGCGCCTTTGATTATCTTTGGATCATCAAGTCCTGAGCCGCCGATAATACCGACTTTCACCTTTTTCATAAGATCTCCTTGTTAAAGTTATTGTCCTCCTGGGTTGACTGAGCAGGGTCATCATCCGGCATTTTTATTTGTTATGCTGATCCTTCAGTAAAAAGGGGAGAAACACGATATCTGTTTTCAGTAATATATAAAATTAAAGCCGCAATCGAACTCAGCCCTTATGTTCCGGGTAAAGATTAAGAATATCCTTTTCATTGGCTGCGCAAATCCCCCTTTCAGTAATCAATCCGGTAACCAGTTCAGCCGGGGTAACGTCGAATGCATAATTTGCGGCATTGCTGTTTTCAGGGGTCAGCAGCACCTTTTTGATTTCACCTTCACAGAGGCCCTCGATATACCTGACCTCGTCAGGGTCTCTCTCCTCAATGGGGATTTCCTTCCTGCCGTCTCTTATCTCCCAGTCAAAAGTTGATGAGGGCAGCGCAACATAAAACGGGATATTGTTGTCTTTTGCAGCCAGGGCCTTGAGGTAGGTTCCTGTCTTGTTGGCAACATCTCCCGTGTAAGTCGTCCTGTCCGTCCCTACAATCACCATATCCACAAGTCCGTGCTGCATCAGATGCCCCCCTGCGTTATCAGGTATTACTGTGTGAGGGACACCGTGTTGGCCAAGCTCCCATGCCGTCAGACTCGCCCCCTGATTCCTCGGTCTCGTCTCATCAACCCAGACATGAACATTAATTCCCTTGTCAAAGGCTGCATATATGGGCGATGTTGCAGAACCGTAATCGACAAAGGCCAGCCATCCGGCATTGCAGTGTGTGAGAATATTAACAGGCTTGCCATTCTTCCCTGCAGCAATGCCCTCAATTATCCTTACCCCGTGTTCTCCGATCCGCCTGCAGTAGTCGGCATCCTCATCGGCAATCTCATTTGCCGTCTTCAGGGCTATGGCCACTTTATCAGCAGGAGAGACACCATTCCTGATGGCTTTCAACTGTCTGTTCACCGCCCACGAGAGATTGACGGCCGTGGGCCTTGTAGATATAAGTCTTTCGGCTGCTGCATTCAGATAATCATCAAATGAATCCTGCTTTTCAGCCTCCAGTGCGGCAATATACACTCCATAGCCTGCCGTTGCGCCAATTAATCCCGCTCCTCTGACATGCATATCCTTTATGGCAGCGGCTACGTCATCAACTGTGGTTAAATCCTCAATTATTAATTCATGTGGAAGTCTTCTCTGATCAATAATCCGGATTATTGATTCATCGTCTTCCTTTACCCAGATAGTGCGATAATGTCTTCCGTTTACATTCATTTAATTTCCTGAGCGGGGCCTTCCCGGAGATGATATTTCTCTTTCCACATTGCCCGAAACGTAACACCGACTACAGTGATACAAAACATAAACACCCTGTTACATTGCAATTTTACACAACATTATGCAACAAATTCAAGGGCGGCTCAGATAAAATACCAAAACAAAGGGGCATTGGGCAGCCTGAAAGAGGGGTAAAAGCATATGAATGTATGGCAATTCACAATTCCCTCCATGTGACGGATATGCTCTATCTGGTATAATTTCAATAAAATAAAAGGAAAGGAGGTCCGACATGAAAAAATCTTTAGGCCCAAAAACCATCATTTATCCAGCCCCGGTCCTGGTCATTGGAACCTATGACGGCAACGGCAGAGCCAATGCAATGACTGCTTCCTGGGGAGGAATCTGCTGTTCTCAACCCCCCTGCATAGCCG
>BDTQ01000036.1 GCA_002898135.1 bacterium BMS3Bbin07 | reverse complement strand
CATCCTTCTTTCCGACTATCCCAACCAGTTTTCCTTCCTTTAGTACAGGAAGGAGATGAATCTTCTTCTCGGTCATGATAGTGGCAATGTCATTAATGGTCGCATCTTCATCCACAGTAATAACCTCTCTTGTGCATATATCCCCAACGGTTGTGGCAGCCATCCTTTTTATCTCTTTCTCAACCGCTGCATCACTCTGAAGGGGGATAATGGCATCGAATATTGTGATTATAGTGGGGATGTGAAAACGCTTTTCCTTACTGATCAGGTCATTCTCCGTAACAATACCATAGATGTCTCCATTTTCATCAATTACCGGCGCACCTGAAACATTCTTTTCCATAAAGAGTCTGCCGAGCTCTTCCACAGAGGTATCAGGACTCACGGTAATAACCTTCCTGTTCATAATATCTCTTGCCCTCTTAACATCTCCTGTTTCCATCTATATCCTCCTTTGTAAATCCGTTATGACTACTCAGCCACAGGCTTTCTCCGACTAAAACATTTAGGCCCTGATTTTTTCACCGCAGAGAAATCCCCGAATCTTTTAGTTAATCGTCAATCAAAACGGAAGGCGAGGGAACCTCGCCACTACAACTCCCTGATTGGTTGTCAATAGTCAATAGTCAATAGTCAATCCCTATAAACCCTCCCTGTCTCTTACCCGTCCTTGAATACCTGTATGAGAAGAATTTTCCGGGAAGGCAGTATGTACACTCCCCTGACATCCAGAGATTCTCCACAGGAACCCCCAGTGAAAGGGCCTGGATTCTGTTTGCAAACGCAAGATCAATATAACCTTTATTCCCTTTCCAAATGATATAATCACCATCTCCTGTGGCTGCTTCGACTGCAGAGAGGACATCCTCGTTAACATTATAGCAGCATCCCCTGATAGACGGGCCAAAGGCAATTAATATATCATCAACCCTTGAAGAAAATCTATCCGCCATTGTCTTAATGGTCTTTCCGAGTATCCCCATTGCAGTCCCCCGCCAACCGGCATGAACAGCGCCAACAATCTCCCTTTCCCTGTCATACACAAGGATGGGGACACAATCAGCCACTCTTACGCCCAGGAGGATTCCTTTAACCGCTGTCACAACGGCATCAGCCGTCTCAGGACGACAAAACGCCTCAAGCACAAACACATGGTCCGTATGTTGCTGAACGGGCATATACAGAGCTTCCTCCGGAATACCGGACAAGTGCGATAAAGGGCCCGTCTCTATCCCTGCATTACGACCTGTAAAGAAAGCCGACAGTCCGGAGATATTAAGGTTTTCAGGTATTATCATCTTGGTTCATGGAGCAGCATCCTTACTACTTTGTGACTGCTCAGGTATTCAGGCTGAAGGCTGAAACAAATCAATCACCTCTCAAAGACCCTGAGTTTTGTATGGTCATTGTTTTTTTCTTCAGCCTTTAGCCTTCAGCCTAATCACCTGAGCATTAACACTATTTTATACTATTTGGGCGATTGCAAATCAGATAAAAGTGACCGGAACCCCCTAAAAAGACCATTTATGAGGTCATTGGCCGTAAAGGCATACTCTGTTGTACCCTTAACGGCAATATCACCTGTCAGTCCATGTAAATACACCCCTGTCAGTGCCGCTTCTGCGGGTTGCAGACCCTGCCCTGTAAGTGAGGCTATAATACCTGTAAGGACATCTCCGGTTCCGGCAGTGGCCATTCCGGGATTTCCGGTCGTATTGATAAAGCACGGCCCTTCCGGCGTCGCTATCAGTGTGGGAACTCCTTTTAAGACAAGGCAGCACCCTGTATCACGGGAAAATTTCCTTGCCACCCCGATTAAATCATCCGCTATATCAGTAATGCTCATCCCGACAAGCCTGGCCATCTCTCCCACATGGGGAGTAAGGACAGCGGGTGCGCGCAGTTTATTCAGAAATCCTACAACTCCCTTATATCCGAGCGTTGAAAGCGCATTCAGGCCATCGGCATCAACCACCACGGGCACAGGCGAGTTGATGATGGTTTTAAGGACAAACTCTACAGTCTCCCCATTCGTTGAGAGTCCGGGCCCGATTGCAAGCACATCGGCCCTCTCATGAAGGAAATCCAGCACACTCCCGGCTGCTTCCCCGGATACTGTGCCTGACACAGTTGAGGGCAACGGCAGGGTCATCTCTTCAAGCACAGAAGCCATCAGTGAATCCGTAATCCTGTCAGGAGCCCCGATAGTAACAAGTCCTGCCCCGCTTCTCAGTGCAGCCCTTGCAGAGAGGAGGGGCGCCCCTGTCTTCCCAACAGACCCGCCAATGACGAGCACATGTCCGTAATCACCCTTATAGGAATTTTTCAACCTCTCAGGCAATAGCAATGAGACGTGTTTCTTCTCAATCAGCTCCAGTGGAATGGATTCAGAATTCAGAAGCTCCGGAGGAAACCCTATATCTTCAACAAAGAGCCTCCCCGTATATTCCGCCCCGGGATAGATGATATGTCCCACCTTTGGAAGCCCGAAAGTAACGGTAAAAGCTGCCCTTATGGCAGTCCCCATGATTTTTCCGGTATCTGCGGACACAGATCGGAA
>BDTQ01000035.1 GCA_002898135.1 bacterium BMS3Bbin07 | reverse complement strand
CGATCTGAGAAAGAGCATGAGGGGACCCTTTTTCTTCTTTTCCCTCAGTTCATTCGGGCCGTATTCAACAAACCGTCTCCGGGCCTCTTCATTTGCGAGTCCCTGAAGGGATGAGTTCAGTCGCTCGATGACCTCACTTGTTTCTTTCCTGTGCCAATCCATCCTGTTATTCATAATGTCAGGTTATATGCTTGCATACAGCAGCATCAGGTTGATTATATACACCAGCAGGATTCCCAGTGAGTCCCATGCCAGAAACAGGGGTTTTTTTGTTGAACGGTAGGTTAACCCTATGATTGCAATGGTTATCATTGTAATGGCTGAGAGGGCGGAGATTATGTGGCTGGTATTGGTGAAGGAGAGAATGGGGCCTTTGGTAAAGAAGATGTCGTCAATGGCAAGGATGAATATATTAAAGATATTGCTTCCAAAAAGGTTGCCGATCGCCAGGTCTACTGCATCTATCCTGAGGGCGGCCAAAGAGACCACCACCTCAGGCAGGGAGGTGGAGATGGCAATAAAAATATTGCCTGTAAAGGTCTGTCCCAGCCCGGTTGTCTCCGCAATCCCCTTGCCGATCTCCGGCAGGAAGACAGCGGCAATAATGACGGCCATTGCATTGATGCTGTAATGGATGATTGCGGTCCTGGTTGATATGTCTTCGTATCTTAGTTGTACGGTCTCCTTTATAAAGGCGGCGATTTTTCTCTTTTCGTAATAAAACACCGTCCTCATTGCAATGAAATAAATGACTATTATCAGCAGGGTATAAGGTCCGATCCATCCGATCGGGTCTATAGCCGTTCCTGCAAAGATACTCATTGCAACTATTGAGATGAGAAGCAGTCCGAAGCCGGCGGAAAGTATATGTCCCTGATGGGCCTTTGTCGAGATGGGCAGGGGACGGTATGCTGCATCAAGCATTGCAAGGATCAGCATGTTGAATACGCAGCTTCCGAGGATATCGCCTACTGCAATATCCGGAGTGCCGGTGTATGTAACGGAGGTTATGCCTGTTACAAGCTCGGGCAGTGAGGTGACCGAGGCGAGCAGAACCAGGCCTACCCATGTCCTGCTGAGGCCTGTCTTCTCGGCAATTACATCTCCGTACTTTGAGAGCTTCGAACCTGAATAAACGATCAGTAATGTGCAGAGCACAAAACCGGTCCATAAGAACATGTATATCTCCTGAGCTTGACAGCCGGGTATCAGGTGTTTTTACTGACCGTCTCTCCACCCTCTTCTTGGAATAACCCTTATTCCGGAGGGGTCAACATGGAGTCCGAACCTTTCGTCCTCGGCGGCAAACCCGATCCGTGAACCTTCCTTTATGTTGTTCAGTTTATCCACTATAACCCCCTTCAGATGGCATCCCTTCTTCAGGACGGAGTTGTCCATTAAAATGGAATCCTCAACAACCACCCCCTCTTCAATCACCACACCGGTCCGAATAACGGAGTTTTTTATTACCGCATCTTTTATGGTCACACCTTCGGAGATCATGCTGTTGATAATCTCTGCCTTCATTATCTTTGAGGCCGGGGCCTTCTGTCCTGATGGATAAATCGGCCACTGGAGATTGTTGAGCTCAAAGCGCGGTTCCTCTCCAAGCATATCCATATGGGCATCAAAGAGGGCCTTTATTGTACCGACATCCCTCCAGTATCCCGTCTCCTCATATGGTTTTGTGCCGGGGATTGTGTTGGTGGCAAAATCATAGGCAAGCAGCTTGCCCGACTTGACGAGATCCGGCAGGATATGAGCACCGAAGTCATGGTGCTTTTTCTGTTGTGCCTCGACAAGTGCACTGATAAGCACATCCTTGCTGAATATATAATTCCCCATTGAGACGTAAGCCCTTGTCGGGTCAGAGGGCATGGGAGTGGGGTTTTCCGGTTTTTCCTGGAATCCCACAATCCTGTTGTCCGCATCCGTCTGAATAACTCCAAAGGCTGACGCCTCTTTAATGGGTACCGGTCTTGCAGCCACTGTCACATCAGCGTTATTGGCAAGGTGGAAGTCCATCATCTGCCTGATGTCCATCCTGTAGATATGGTCGGCCCCGAATACCACTACCAGCCTGGGATTCTGTTGAGTGATAAGGTTAATGTTCTGAAGGATGGCATCAGCGGTTCCCTGAAACCACTCGGGTCCCATCCTCATCTGCGGAGGCACGACAGCTATAAAGTGGTCTCTTACAATGGGTGACATGACCCAGTGCTGTCTGATATGCTCGATGAGAGACTGTGACTTATACTGGACAAGCAGGTAGATGGAGAATATCTGTGAGTTCACAAGGTTGCTCAGGACGAAGTCGACGATCCTGTAGCGTCCTCCAAACGGTACTGCCGGTTTCGAACGAAAGGCTGTCAGGGGAAAGAGCCTCTCACCCTTACCACCTGCAAGAACAAAGGCAAGAACCTTTTGATGTGGCATGCCCCCTCCTTTATATGTGTTTTTTTTATATCTTCAAATATACAGTTGCAGCAGACAGATTCTATTTTAACAGGAATTGGACGCTGTCAGCAATTCACGGTGAAAAAAACTTCGGG
>BDTQ01000034.1 GCA_002898135.1 bacterium BMS3Bbin07 | reverse complement strand
AACGTATGCCTTCTTCCTTCATTCCCAGCTTCAACTTGACAAGGCCCATCTGATAAAGCCCCCTTGAACTATATGAGGTTATTTTCTCAAAACTCTCGAGCAGCGGCAGGGCGCTTTTGTAGTCGTTGTTGTCAATAAAGACCTCGGCCATCATAAGGTATGGTTCTCCATATTTGAGTCCCGGCGAAGCCTCCAGGGCAGCGTCAACATATTTCCTGCCTTTCCGTATATCACCGTTCTTTGCGATAGAGATGCCGTAATAGTAGTTGAATTCAGGATCATCAGACATCTTGTTCGCAGCTCTTTCAAAATATTCGACGGCCTTACCGTATTTTTTCTTTTCAAACATGAATATGCCGAGTTCTTTCAGAGACCGGGCATCATGCGGATTTATCGCCACAATCCTCCGGAGTTCATTTATCCTTCCCGCTGTCCTGAATGCCTTGAAAGGGTCGGGGACAAAGCCGAAATAAGTACGGTCTATAGTGAAAGATATGAGGAGTATCACCAGAAGCGCAATGATCGGATTTCCAAGCATCCAGTAAAGTATATAGAAAAGGAAGAACTTGCTCATCATCTGTTGTCTCCCTGTACACGCATTGCATTGCGCTGCGTAACACCAGCCCCCCTTTCCCTTCGTATCAGGTCGTTCCTCCTTACTCCATCCGGAATCCTGATAAATACCACATCACCGTTTCTTGCCGAATCTATCTCCGTCCCGTCTTTGTCTTTCATCAAACCGATTTCAAAGATTTTTTCTTCCAGTCCGGGGGAAAGGTATTCAACGGGGTCCCCGGAATCAAGCCTGTTCCTCAGACCGACACTTGCGGTATTGCCGTCACGACCAAGGATAATTCCGACAAGTTCATGGCTCATTCTATAGCTCTCACCGTCAAAATTATAATCTTCGTCCGGCTGTTTCCCAAAAAACATGCCTGTTGTATATCCCCTGCTGCTGAACATCGAAAGTTCTCTCAACCATCCCGGATTCAGCCTGTACTCACTGCCGTCTCCCATGGAGTCAATGGCCTCCCTGTAGGTCTTTACAACACCCGCGATATAGTTTATTCCCTTCATTCTGCCCTCTATCTTGAGACTGTCGATGCCTGCCTCTGCAAGCATGGGCAGGTGTTCTATCATACAGAGGTCTTTCGAGCTCATTATGAAGGTGCCCCTGTCGTTTTCAAATACAGGAAAGAATTCTCCGTCTCTCTTCTCCTCCATCAGGACATAGTTCCATCTGCAGGAATTCGTGCATTGCCCCATATTGGCGCTCCTGGAGGCAAGAAAGCTGCTGATATAACACCTCCCCGAATATGAGATACACATTGAGCCGTGGACAAACACTTCCAGGCCCACAGATGTTTTACGGCGGATATCCCTTATTTCATCTACAGACAACTCCCGAGAAAGCACAAGCCTCCCGGCACCCATAGCTTCCCAGAAGAGCGCTGATTCAACATTGGTGATATTGGCCTGTGTGCTTATGTGAATCTCTATTTCAGGAGCCTTTTTTTTGAACATCATGAAGAGTCCGGGGTCGGAAAGGATTACTGCGTCAGGCCTTACTTCCCTGAGGAGCTCAATATGTTCCTCAAGCCCCGCCAAATCACGGTTATGCGGGAAAATATTGACTGTTACATATACCTTTACACCCTTTTTGCGGGCATACAGGACGGCTTTCTCCAGTTCACCGTCAGTAAAGTTTCCAGCCTTGCCTCTCAGGCTGAACCTTGAATCCCCGAGATAGACGGCATCAGCGCCGTAATGAATTGCGGTCTTGAGTTTTTCAAAATCCCCTGCAGGGGCAAGCAGCTCTGGAACCTTCATATCTGACATAACAGCAGGATCATGAACTCCACAGTTTATCCGGTGAAACCTTTGGGCCCCGGCACTTCTCTAATGCAAGCCTTGCAAGCTCGTCACATCTCTCATTCTCGATATGCCCGTTGTGTCCTTTTACCCAGACCCAGTCTATCTCATGCTGTCTGGATGCTTTAAGCAGTCTTTCCCACAAATCCCTGTTGAGGACTTCCTTCTTTTGGGAGTTCTTCCAGTTCTGTTTTATCCAGTTGTCCATCCATTTGGTCATTCCTTTAACCACATAGGTCGAATCTGTTGTAATCCTGATCCGGCAAGGCTTTTTCAATGCCTCCAGAGCCATAATCACCCCGAGCAGCTCCATCCTGTTATTTGTGGTCATCTCTTCACAGGCGGACAATTCCCTGATTTTTTTACCTGATTTTAATATGGCTCCGAATCCACCGACACCCGGATTACCGCTGCACGCGCCGTCCGCATATAACTCTACAAATGGTCTCTCGGCATCTTTCATGACTTCATATTTTACCTTTTCGATGCTATTAATTCCAAATACGGCTCTGCTGGCTGGCTGGCAAGCTAACAGACTATTAACCCGGCAATTATTCAGAGAGGCATGTTTGTCAGCAATATCAAACAGTTAACCAGATGAAAATCCGCTCTTTACACACCCCCTGACCCCTCTTTTTAGAGGTGCGAGTTCATGCTTCCTGCTTTCTCATGGCTGTTT
>BDTQ01000033.1 GCA_002898135.1 bacterium BMS3Bbin07 | reverse complement strand
GTCTTTCCGTCGGTAAAGACGAGGTATGAGGCCTCTTCACCCTCAAGACACTCCTCAACAACCACACGGTCGCCAGCAGGACCAAAGGCCTTTTCCTTCATTATAAGCCTCAGTGCGCTTATTGCCTCATCCACGGTTTTGGCCACGAAAACGCCCTTTCCTGCGGCCAGGCCGTCTGCTTTTATGACTATCGGAGCCCCTTTCATCCTCACATGCTCCTCAGCGTGGATATAGGAGGTGAAGGTCTTGTATTCGGCACTGGGGATCTTGTAATTCCTCATGAACTCCTTTGCAAAGACCTTGCTTGCCTCAAGTCTGGCAGCATCCTTTACAGGGCCAAGACATCTCCTGCCTTCGCGTTCAAACTTATCAACAATCCCTTTTGTCAGCGGGTCTTCAGGGCCTGCTATGGTCAGGTCTATCCAGTCATACTTGACAAAGTCCAGGAGCGATTCGTGATCGGATATATCTATATCAATACATTCGGCAATCTCTGAAATACCTGCATTGCCGGGGCTACAGTAAATTTTGTCAACACGGGGGCTCTGTGCGAGTTTCCACACAATGGCATGTTCCCTGCCGCCGCCGCCTACAACAAGAACCTTCATGAAAAAACCTCCTCGGGAATCATTTATCCGTCATTTTGTATCCGGAAGGACAAAACGCTGTCAGAAAAAAACTGAAAAGGCCGGATGTGCAATGGTGAATTAACAAGTTCCAGTCTGTTCGGCATTCCGGTGTCTTCGTGATTTGTTTATTCCATGCCTTGCTGAACAAACTGCTCTTGTCTCAATCAGAAATCGCCGGTATCCGCCCAGCTTTCCTGTATTACGTCAGAGAGGTATTTTGCAATCAGGGAATCATAATGAGAAGTGTGGCTGAAGACCTTCTGGGCAAGCCTTACCCGGGTCTTGTAACTTATCTCTCCACCAAGCCTTATCATCTCCTCACGAATAATATCATAATCAGCAGGATCAACAACAACTGCAACGCTTTCAAAATTCTTGGCAGCAGCCCGGAGCATGGTTGGTCCGCCGATATCAATGTTCTCTATGGCCTCCTGAAATGTTACATCCGGCTTTGATATGGTCTTCTCAAATGGATAAAGGTTTACAACGACCATATCTATGGGTTCTATACCCTGGGCCTTTAACTCATCGATATGCTTCTGGTTATCCCTTTTTGCAAGCAGCCCGGCGTGTATTTTCGGATGAAGGGTCTTGACCCGTCCATCGAGCATCTCCGGAAAGCCCGTGTAGTCAGAGACCTCAACAACCGGGACCCCGATCTCCCTGAGCCTCATTGCTGTCCCTCCGGTTGACAGAATCTCTACATTGAGATCATTCAAAGTCTTTACAAATTCATCTATCCCTGTCTTGTCAGAGACGCTTACTATTGTCCTCCTAACCCTTGGCATTTTATCCTCCGTTTTTACGAGTTATGGGTTACAGGTTTAACTGACAACAAAAAGCACGGTATGATTTTAGCATCTTGCCTTTGCAGAGGTAAAGGCCCTGCCCGGCATTTCCGAATTACCGGTATTTATTCCCCGGATCCGGATATGAAAAGCCTTCATCAAGGGAAAGAAGGAATATGATCGACTCTGAACGGTTTTAATTTCGCAGTAACTTCACCCGGATTCCCGAAGTACTTCGGGATCGGAGACAGACAGGATGTCTGACGAGAATGAGTGAAGAGTCTGTCATATTCCTTCCAACAACCTTTTATAGCTGGATCAGGCTGCCTTCCCTGAGTGCCCGCACAACCTCCATCATATCCTCAGGCAACGGAACCCGGAACTCAAGCCATTTACCGGTAACAGGGTGACTGAACCCGAGGCGTTCAGCATGAAGCATCTGCCGCGGTATCTTCAGCACCATATTATTAAGCCTCAGGGATGTTTTTTTCCCGTAATCCCTGTCTCCAAGCACCGGATGCCCGAGGGCCGAGAAGTGTACCCTTATCTGATGGGTCCTGCCTGTGGCGAGTTTTGCCTCTATCATGGTCGCCATGCTGTAGCGTTCCAGTACCCTCCAGGATGTCAGGGCAGGCTTGCCCCTCTTTACACGTGTGGACATCTTTTTTCTGTGCAGGGGGGAGCGGCCGATCTTGAGCTCAATCTCCCCTCGGTCTTCTTTCATGGAACCATAAACAAGGGCAATATAACTCCTCTCAATAGTCCTCTCCTTGAACTGACTTACAAGACCGAAATATGCCTCATCAGAGAGGGCCACTACTACAAGACCGGATGTGTCCTTATCAATGCGGTGCACAACGCCGGGCCTTACAGGAGCCCCAACTGTGGCAAGGCGGTCAGCGTGCCAGGCTATGGCGTTCATCAGTGTCCCCCCCGGATGCCCGGCAGCAGGATACATCACCATACCCGGTGGCTTGTTCACAACTATAAGGTCTTCATCCCTGTATATCACCTCAATCGGTAATGGTTCCGCAACGAGTGTGGACGTCTCCCTTTCCGGGAAGATTACCTGAATCCTGTCTTCCATCCTTACCCTGTAGCTCGGTTTGACAGCCATGCCGTTTACTGT